>CALGIV010000142.1 GCA_937914785.1 uncultured Eubacteriaceae bacterium
GACGAACCATTAGTGCGAACTCGCATGAAGTCGAAATGGTATTGCTTTGTGTGATTCGGTTCTCGAATCATCAGCGCCTGTGAAGAATTATCATTTAACATTTATTTCCAGCCTTGCTGCCGGAGGTTTGGGCTCTCCGGTTTGGCTGCAAGTCTTTCATTTGACAATGGAGGAAAAGCAAAGCCATCATTGATGCGCAACAGTTAACGTCTACATTCTACAACTAATAAAATAGGCAAACCCACTTTTGAAGTATTTAAAAGTGGGTTTGCATTTTTTTCTATAAAAATAGTTTGCAGGATTTTTATATCTTTTATCGTATTTATTCTATTCAGGGAGGGTTCAGTTTATCAATCAATGAAATATAGTACTTGACAAAAATACACTCATATAATATTATACAAGTATAATATTATATGAGTGTATTGAAATAGAAAACAGAGGAGACGAAATGTCGCTGAAACACGGTTTGCTTGGACTTTTAAATTATGGTGAAATGACCGGTTATGAATTGAATAAGGCTTTTGAGGAGTCATTATCGTTTTTTTGGCAGGCGCAGACCAGCCAGATTTATCGTGAATTAAATAAGATGGAAGAGATTGGCTGGCTTACTTCGCGTATTCAATTTCAGACCGACAGGCCGAATCGGCGTATTTACAGCATTACAGAGGCAGGCAGAGCAGAGATACTGGAGTGGTTAAAGCAGGATATAACAGCCTCTGTCAGGCCTGAGCGCAGTGCGTTGTTGTTGAAGCTGTTCTTCTCTGCGAATGCAGAAAAAAATATTGGACTTGAGATGCTGCGTGCAGTTAAAGCTGTATGCGAGCAATGTCTTGCCGAAATGAATGAAGTGAATGAAACTATGTCGAAATATGGCGATGTGGTGGGGTCGTCAAAAGAGGTAATGCATTGGGCGATGACGGCAGATTATGGCAGGCGTTATTATAAAATGACCGCAGATTGGGCATCGGACTGTATTGCGATGATGGAGGGTTTTGATGAAGAAGGTATTGATCATTAACGGAAGTCCGCGAGGGGAGGGCAGTAATACTCTTAAAATTACCGACGCTTTTGTAGAAGGATTGAAAGTGGATGGTGAAAAGCAAATTGAATATATCCATGTAGGTGAATGTAAAATCGAGCATTGCAAAGGCTGCTTTGCCTGTTGGAACAAGACGCCCGGGAAGTGCATAATACGCGATGATATGGATAACATCCTTGCTAAGCTCATCGCGGTCGATAGTATTATATGGAGCTTTCCGTTGTATTATTATGGGATGCCTTCAAAGATTAAGGCATTGCTCGATCGTAATTTGCCGCTCGATTTACCTTTTATAGAGGAGCGGGCGGATGGAGGCTGTATGCATCCTGCGCGCTATGAGAGAAAGGGGCAAAATATCCTCATATCCAGTTGCGGGTTTTATTCAACAGAGAACAATTATGAAGCGCTGTTGAAACAGTTTGAGATTATGTTCGGTAAAAATTACCCCAGGATTCTTTGCACGGAAGGCGAATTGTTTTCTTATGAAGAGTTAAGCAAGCGCACAGACGAATACCTTTCATATGTAAAGCAGGCAGGCGTTGAATATGCGCGCGAAAGCCGATTTTCCGATGTAACACAAAAAAAGATCAGCGAGTTATTATATTCTCCTCAAGTTTATGTAAAGATGGCGAATGCGAGCTGGGGGATTGCGGATGATTCAAACGACAGCGAAAAGATGAGTGAGGCGGAGAAGTTTACCAGACAAATGGCGGCGCTGTATAATCCGAGTTCTTTTGACGGAAAAAAACGTGTTCTGGAAATGTATTATACGGACGTCGATGAAACGTATCAGCTTACATTGGATCAGGATGGTTGCACAGTTGTAAAGGATGACAGTATTTCATCTTATACAGCGCGCGTTGAAACGCCGCTTGTCGTGTGGCAGGATATCGCCCGCAACGTTTACGATGCGCAGCAGGCGTTAATGGACGGCAAATACCGTATCCTTGGAGATCTACAGTTTATGATTGCCTGGGATAATTATTTTGGCGCAGGGGCAGGAGAGGACGTTGTAGAAGCAAAAACAGATAAAAAAACGAATATGTCCTTGACAATTATTCCGTGGGTGGTAATTTGGGTTCTTTTACCGATCCATCCGCTTGCTGGCGGGATCGCGGGGATTATGGCAGCTTCCTTGCTTCACTTTACCAACTTGAGATGGCAGCTTACTGTGTATGATTATATCACCGGAGCAGCGGTTGCGGCATTTGGCATCGCGGCTTTGCTTGGGGGAGAGATGCGTTTTGTGCTTTCGTTGTCTTATCTGTTTTTTGGATTGCTGTGGCTCGGTTCGTGCTTTACAGGCGTACCGCTTTCGGCGCATTATTCCAAAAATGATTATCAGGGAGATATTGCACTGAGAAATCCGATTTTTATGAAAACAAATTTGATTCTATCGATTTGCTGGGGCGTGTTGTATCTCCTAACAGCCATTTGGACCTATGTTATGGCGACCTCTCTGGGGTCGTTGACAGGGTTGGTTAATGCGGTCTGCCCTGCGCTGCTTGGAGCGTTTACGGTGTTTTTTCAAAAATGGTATCCGGCAAGAGTAGCAGGAGGGAAAAACCGTTAATAATTGAACACAATGCAAAGGATATTGTTGAATGAATAGCTTTTTTAAATATATGGGCAGTGCGGTTACCGCAGCAGAAGGCTGAAAAGATAGGCAAACAGGCCACCGATGAATATGGCGCAGGCGAGTAATTGCTTTTTATACAATTTGAGGTACGCGATGTATTCGTGCAACAGGGCGTTCGGCAGAGAGCGCCGCGCTGTTTTTATGCCGATGCCATTGGCTCTCAATCCTGCTTTTTTTGCGTAGATGCCAGCGCACAGTAAGTGGTAGCTGTGCGTTATATATACGCAGGAGGAAGGTTTATCGCTGCAATGCTTTTCGATAAGCTCTTTTGCAAATGCCATTTTTTCGTACGTGTTTTGTGCGCGGTTTTCGATGAGAATGTGTTGTGGTGGATATCCTTTCTTTGCGGCATAAGAGTGTATGGCCTCGTCCTCGGTGTGGGTCTGGCCGTTGCAGAAGACTAATACCGGCAGCGTGCCGGTTTTGGCGCGTTGCTTGTATGCGCGATGAATTGCGGCATCGATATGGTTAGACGACAGCGGCGCAGTTTTGCCGGCGCTTAAGCTGCTGTCGAGAACGATAATATAATCTGTTGCCTTACGTGGCTTGATAAGGGTTGCCGTAAATGTAGTGGTGAGAAAAGCCAGGATATGAATCCAGTAAAACAATACAATAAAAAGAACAGCGACCCATAAAATCTGTGCAAATAAAGGCGGTGAAACATCTGTTCTCAAGATGCTGACTGCCAGATAGATCATCAGGAGCAGTGCTAAAAGTAAAGCGAGGTTATGAAGCAGGCCGCGCTCCTTATATTTAAACAGGTATTTAATATTCATAAGCAAGGCGGCGATAAGAATATAAAGACTAAAGATCAATAGAAAAACAAATGGCAGTGTAAGAATGCCCGGGATGTAAAGCCAGTAGACAGTGTTTGCTTTGACGGCGACGAATATAAACAATAACAGCGCCGCGCACAGGAAGAAGGCATCAAAAAAGAAGCCTGCAGCCAGACTTGTTTTGTTTCTGAAAAACAGCAGGACAGACAAGGTGAGGAGGAGTAATGAAAAGCCTGCAAAATAGAGCATATCCCGAACCCCTTTCATTTGATATAGTATACCATTTATATGAAAAGTTACAAAATAAAAAACACCTTTTATTTGACAAAAAATATTTAGCAGAGCATACCCTTTTGGGTGTTGTTAGCGATTACATATTCCTGTATACTTTAGACAGTCACTCGAGAAAGCGGCATCTGGACAGTAAAATCTGCTGTACCTTTGAAAGTATCAAGTGTTTGTCAAATGTCGTATTGCCGATACAACCAGCAGATGAATTGGCCTCAATTTATACAGCGGCAAGAAAAATTTTATCAGGGTGAAAGAGTAGAAGTGTAATGATAAGATCCAATGCCACCCGAGCTCTCAAGAATACATGTCGTTGTGTAAGTGGAAAGTTGTCGGATATCGAGGAGGGCTGCATAAAAGAAGCCTTCGGCAAAGGAACCAAAGGGGCAATAGCGAAAGATGTGGGAGATATTCAGTGGTATGTTTGTTTTAGACTTCAGAGGGGGAAATGGAGGAAGACACGCAGATAGCTCATAAGGTAAGCGGATAGAAAAACGTCCTGCATAAAACGGTTTAAGAAGTTCTTTTATAAGAAAGCTTATGACTTATGCTCGGTTCAGTGAGCAAGTTAAAAGATGCAGGCGCCGAAGATCATTCTCAGGACATAAGCTCAAGAAAGCTCTTTGTTCGAAGGCTGCCGTTGTCAGGTTGCAGGCAAGCGGCGAAAAAGAAAGGTGGCAAAAGTGTTGCTGCCTTTCTTTTTGCTTTTATTCCATTGTCAAACACGTTATAATGAAAACACTCTTTTTGGATATGGAGATAAAATGGCAGAAGATGAATTTTTTTAATCAGGTATATGTACTTGTCAACCAGATTCCCGTTGGCAGGGTAGCTACCTACGGGCAGCTTGCTTTATATTTGGGCCGTCCGCGGGCCGCGAGGTTTGTCGGTTATGC
>CALGIV010000143.1 GCA_937914785.1 uncultured Eubacteriaceae bacterium
GCGGACAGGCTGACCTGCGCGGCGGCGGCCACCACTCCGGCCGGCTGACCGCGCCATTAGTCGCCGCGGGCGGCATCTGCCTGCAGCTCTTGCGCCGCCGCGGTATCACCATCGGTGCCCATATCGCTGCTATCGGCGGCATTAACGACCAATCGTTCGACCCTGCTGCCATCACAACAACGCAGCTCAATGCGTTAAGCGCTATGACGCTGCCGCTGTTGGATACTGCCAAAGAGCCGCTGATGCAAAGCGAAGTCCAGCGCGCTGCCGACAGACAAGACTCGATCGGCGGCATCATCGAGTGCTGTGCGCTCGGCTATCCGGCCGGCATCGGGGAGCCGATTTTCGGCGGACTCGAAAACCGATTGTCCACCGCCTTATTCGGCATCCCGGGCGTCAAAGGCGTCGAATTCGGTGATGGCTTTGCCTCCGCACAGATGTATGGCAGCGAACATAACGACGCATTTACTGTCGATGCAAACGGTCAAATCCATACCGTCACGAACCACCACGGCGGCATTCTGGGCGGGATTTCTTCCGGGATGCCCATCCTCTTCCGCGTCGCATTCAAACCGACGCCATCCATCGGACTGCCGCAGCAGTCGGTCTCTTTAGATGATAAGCATATCCAAACACTGCAAATCAAAGGGCGGCACGACCCCTGTATCGCCCTGCGCGCCGCACCCTGTGTTGAAGCGGCGACCGCCATTACGCTGCTGGATATGTTGTTGGGAGGCCAGCGATGAATCTGGAATACTTAAGAGAAGAAATCGACAAAGTCGACGATGAACTCCTTATGCTGTTCGTCAAACGTATGCGCCTCGTCTCACAGGTCGCCGATTATAAAAACCAACATCATATCGCGGTAAAAAACGCTGAACGCGAAGCAGCTATTTTAACACGTATTCAGACAAATGCCGAAGAACTCGGCGACGAAGCAGCTCAATTGTTTCATACACTGTTTGAACTGAGCCGCACTTATCAAGACAAATTAAAGCAAGGGGATAAACAATGAACTGCGGACTGCTTGGCCGACATTTAAACCACAGTTATTCCAAACGTATTCACAGCGCTTTCGGCCGCTACAACTACGAACTGTATGAGGTTGAACCGGACCGGCTGCCCGCGTTTATTAAAGCAAAAGCATACCGCGGACTGAACGTGACGATTCCTTATAAAAAAGCCGTCCTGCCGCTGTGCGACCGGCTTTCCGATGAAGTCAGGCGCATCGGCAGCATCAATACGATCGTCAATGATGACGGTACGTTGATCGGCCACAATACTGACTACAGCGGCTTTCTCTTATCAGCCCGACGCGCGGGCATCGACTTTCGCAATAAGAAAGTGCTGCTGCTGGGCAGCGGCGGCACATCGCTGAGCGTACAGGCGGCTGTCGCCGACAGCAGCGCGCGCGATCTCGTCGTCGTCTCGCGCAGCGGCCCCGTCGATTACACGACAGTCTACGAGCACTGCGACAGCGATATCTTGATCAATACGACGCCTGTCGGGATGTATCCGCACAACGGCAAGACATTGCTTGAACTCGACCGTTTTGACAATCTCCAAGCCGTCTTTGACGTCATCTACAACCCACTGCATACGCGTATGGTGCTAAAAGCAAAGCTGCGCGGCATTACTTACAGCGGCGGGCTGGATATGCTTCTCGCACAAGCTGCACTGTCTGCAGAACTGTTTTTAAACGAAGCACTGCCTGAAAATATCGTACAGCGCACCTGCCGCAACCTTGCCGCCGAAAGCACAAACATCGTACTGATCGGCATGCCGGGCAGCGGCAAGACGATGCTGGGTACGCTCGTCGCCGAAAGGTTAAACCGACC
>CALGIV010000144.1 GCA_937914785.1 uncultured Eubacteriaceae bacterium
GGCATCGTCCGCAAAGCAAACAACGCCGCCGTCAACGCTTCATTCTTTTCCCATTGATCAGTATACGTCATACAGACGATATCCTTGTTATAACCCGCCGGAATCACGCTTGAAATATTGACGTAAGGGCGGATCAATTCAGAAAATGCCGCATCATCCAATAAAAACATATCGTCGATATCATACGGACTCATATCCAGCATAAAAGCCAACGTCAACTGTTCTTCAAACGAAACAGAACCCGCAAACAACGCATCGCTATTTTGGCGCAAATATTCCTCTGCCGCTGCTTCGGCCTGCACATAAACCTGCGGATCCTGCTCGCGTTGATACGCAATGCCGTGCCTGTATGAAAGCTCTTGTTTTCCTGCCGTGTATGCAAACGTCACGTAACGGCTGTCATCCGTTTCCACAGAAAACAGCGTGCTGTCAAACTGCGCCGCATCAAACAGCAAATAAGCAACGCGCACGCCGTCATCTCCCTGTGTAAACAGCACGTATTGCAGGCAGGAATCGGAAAACGCGATGCCATATGCCCCGCCAAATTCTAAAATCTTGTATTGGCTGTGATAGGCCTCGCTTATCAGGCTATCTGCCGGCATATACTCGGCAAATGCCATAGCCGTATCGAGCGACAAATTCTCAAGCTGCCACAAATACTCCGCCAGGGTTATTGAAGAAGCACGCGCCGACAGATCGTATTCTTCACATTCGAGCAAAAACGCACAGGCCTCCGCCTTGTTTTCTGCCGCCAGAATAAAAAGATACGGCAGACCGTCAATCTTTAAATTAACATCGCTGTCCGGCAGGAACAGGTGTGCGATCTCAAAAGAGTTGCTTTCAAGCGCCGATAAAAAAGGCGTTGTCCCTTCATAGACATAATCTGGACTGCCGCCGCGTTTATACAACACACCGCAGGCACTCTTATACCCTTTTTGCGCCGAATAAATCATCGCGCGGCTGAACACCTCCGTACGATTTTCTTCATCGACAAACAGACTGTAAAGATATACGCCGGGCAGGTTGTTTTTCTGAGCCGCTTTCAAAACGATATTCTCCTCACCGATAACATTTGCTTTAGCGCGCACGACAAACAGCGCCACCAGTAAAGCGACGAGGAGCACCACCACGATAAAAATCCATTTTTTCTTCGTTTGAATGCGATTAAAATTTTCCATATTTATTTATTATACCACTTTTTTACGCTCTCGACATCGAAAATTCGTCTTTTTCATGTCAATAGTTGCGTTTTGTTTTTTGACATGCTAGAATTTAAGATAACAAAATGAAGAGGATACTTTATGACGAACACAAACGACAAAAATAATGCAGCAAAAAATCCACTCTCAGGCCTGGTTTTATTTTGCGCAATTGCAATTGCAGCGATGAGCCTGTTCTATATGACCCGCCTTTATGCGTACTACGATTACTTAAGCCAGATTGGCGGCTTTTCGTTGGCATTATCTGCCGGCGCAAGCACCGCACAGGTCTATATATCGGCCTATCTGCTCATCTACAGTGTTATTGCCTGCGTGTACGCACTCGCTTCTATTCTGATTCTGATGGAAAGACGTGTCTGTGTTCGTTACATAAACATTACTTTTCCGATCTGTATCCTGTTGGTATTGCTGAACTGCTACATCGCCATCAAGGTCGTCGGCGCAACGATACCCAGCCTGTTGCTTTCCGCCGGAACCGGTATCCTCTTTCCAATCGTTATTATGTTATATATAAACCTGTCAAAGCGTATCAAACAGATTTTTGGACGTCAGAGCACGCAGTAAACGTCTTTAAAGGAGCCGGAGATGTTGTTATACAGAAGAAGTAAAATCACACTTATTGTTGGTGTGATTGTGTTCATTGCCACGGTTATGGCTTATCTTTTTATACCCACTGAACGCCTCGGCGAAGATAATGTCGCTTTTTTCTTTATTTTGATCGCGGAAATCTACTTCTTCGCAGGCATTGCCAAAATCGAAAATACACAAAAAAAGCAAAGTTCGCTCTTTCGTGTCGTCTCGTTCACGCTGCTTACTTTCTACTTAATCGCTGCTGTCGTTCTCAATACGACGATCCCTTCTTTATTTGATAAAAGCAGCCTTGCATTGATCCTGACAAATATCGGGCTTTTGGCTGTCGTTTCGTTATGTCTATACGTCTTCGTACATATGCGCAAACGCGTCAGAGAGCAGTATCGGCTTACCAAAGTCGTCACAGAACGTTTAAATGAACTGATTCACCGCGTCGATTTATTACGCGAAGCTTACCACAGAGAAGAATATTTCGTGCAATTAGCCGAGCTTAAAGCCGCAATCAGTAATTGTGATTTTACAAAAGATTCCGACGTCGACGCGATTATCGATACGAAGATCAACGAATTGTCAAAGTCATTTGCCTTAAATAAAGAGCATTCGGTCATCGATGGCGAGATTGATGAGATTATGCAGTTGATTAAGCAGCGAGGTTAGATATACAAGGTTTTCAGAGGGCAACAGCCCTTTTTTTATTTCTTATAAACTTTATTTGTGCGTTTCTTTTTCTATCAAATTCAATCGCTGTACTTTTTTACTGTAAGAAAAGTGCACAGTATAAAAAAAATTGATTGTATACTTGTTTTGCAGATAGTAGTTTGGTTTTGAATACAGGTTTTGAGGGCATTATGATAAGTGTTATGCTGGCTGAGTTAATAACTGGCTTTTCTGTATTGTTTATCCTTTGAATACTTCGCGCTTTTCCAGCAGCTGAGAAGCGCACAAGAATTAAAAGCACAAAACAAAAAGAGCCGCTTGGCTCTTAATTTCCTACAATATTATTATATCATATGAGATACGGACATAACGGACAAAAACGAAAAAGAATTGTCTTTTTTATATCAGCCAATCTCAGTACATAAGGCTTCTGCAAGCCTCACCTACGATAACTTTAGCGACGGCTCCGCGTTCAGCAAAATATCGGAACGCTTGCCTGTCATATATTCATAATACGCATCTGAAGCGATCATCGCGGCATTATCCGTACAGTACTTTACATCCGGCACAAAGAGTTCATATCCCTCCCGCTCGCCTAACTGCCACATCCGCTGCCTGAGCCGGCTATTGCATGCCACCCCGCCGCACAGCACAATTTTGCTTTCGCCAATCCGTTTTGCCGCAATGTCAATTTTCTCACACAACACGTCGATGGCAGCTTCCTGAAATGAAGCGGCCACGTCGTATATATCAAAAGGCTCGTCTTTCATCTTTTTTGTATTTAAATAGTTGATAACAGCCGATTTTAAGCCGCTGAAACTGAAATCCAGGCTGTCTTTTTCCAGCAAAACGCGCGGAAAGTCAATCGCCTCCGCATTGCCCAGACGCGCACAACGGTCGATTTCCGGCCCTCCGGGATACGGCAGGCCCAAACAGCGCGCTACTTTGTCAAATGCTTCTCCCACGGCATCATCACGACTCCTGCCAAGGCTTTCCATCTCACAATACCCCTTTACGTGCACGATATTCGTATGGCCGCCCGAAATCACCAGACATAAAAACGGCGGTTTCAGCTGCGCATACTGCAGATATGCCGCTGCAATATGACCTTTGATATGGTGAACGCCGACGAGCGGCTTTTTCGCCGCATACGCGAGCGCCTTTGCATAAGAAAGCCCGACGAGCAACGCGCCGACAAGTCCCGGTCCATTCGTCACCGCTACGACATCGACATCCGAAATTGCCATCTGCGCTTCCTTTAACGCCTCATCGACGATATAAGGCAGCATCAGCAGATGATTACGCGACGCAATTTCCGGCACAACGCCGCCATAGAGGCGATGAATGTCGATTTGACTGCTCGTCACCTCCGCAATAATCTCGCGCCCGTCGCGCACGATAGCCGCCGACGTTTCATCACACGATGTCTCAACGCCCAATATATTAATCGTCGTCCGCTCCGCCATCTCCATCCGTTCCATCACCTTCATTTTCTACAGGCATATTTCGTATCTCATAGCGCCGCAGGCGTATTCCGGCCAGAAACCGCGTAAAGATACTGCCGGCTCCGACACAAGTAATGATGATCGTTGCGACGCTGCCAATATACGGGATATACGTAATAGCCGTTACACAAATCAATCCCATCAACATCTGTATTGCGCCATTTTTCAATCCGCCGAATAACACTCGAGCCACCCACAATGCCGCGGGAATCGGCGCGAGCAGCCATAACAGCAACACCAGCCCCATTACAATCAATCCCGGCACAATCGTAATCGTACCGATAATCATAAATACAGATAAGATGATGCCGGCCAGCAGGATACCAATACCCAATAAAAACGTTGTAAACATCTTCTGCCGCGTAATCTGAATACAGTCGACGAAAAATCCCGGTGACAACAGACCAAAAGCCGAGGCAATCAAGAATAACGCCAGTATCTTTGAAAGCAACATCCCGATCGTCGTATACAGCGAATTGGACGCCCCTTTCGTACTCGTTATCCAAAGGCGGTTTTTGCTGACAATCTCGCCGCTGACAACCGCGTTTTCATCGATAAGCGGGCTTAGCGTAGACGAATGGATCAAGTCCCCTTCAAGAGCTGCCGAAGCACCCAATTGAATGTTACTGCTGATCAGCGTGACGTCGCCTCCAATCGCGGCGTTTATCGTCACGCTCTTCGCCTTGACGAACACCTTACCGTCAATCCGGCCGGATAAGTTCACATCGCCGGCCGCATAAATAAACACATTACCCATAACCGTCGTCTCATCATCAAACAACACCGCATTCGCCGCCAGGATAACGTCATCCTCAAATTGCGCGCCGCTTCCGTGCACGTTCAGCCCTCCCATAATTACATTATCGCGAAACGTCCCTGTCAAATATAAGCTCTGGCCCGCCGAAATACTCAGGCCGTCGACAACGCCTGAGACTTTCACATCCGATGCAGAATACGCGATGAGGTTGCCTTTAAGCAATCCTTCGATACGGATCTCTGAAAACACGCCGAAGACCGATGAAGAAAGCTGCCGCTTCTGCGGAATTACGATAGACGAAAAGTCCGTCTCTTCGCCCAGCTCTTTATACGCTTCAACCCCATCCTCCGCAGCTGCCACACCGTCAGCGCCATCATCCTGCTGCGCCAATAACGGCGCAGCAGTGACTAAAAACAATGCTAATATAGTAATGATAATCGTTATCTTTTTCATAATTACCTCAAAACACTTTCATCATCAAAAGTGCATCTTCTCCGTTGTCTGTATAATACCCCTCGCGGATTCCATATTGCACAAAACCCAACTTACGGTATGTATGAATCGCCGGGCTGTTGCTTTGGCGCACCTCCAAATACATATAGGCGCTTCCGCGCTGCTCTGCGGCGGCAATCATCTGTGCAACCAACCGCGTTCCAATCTTTTGTGCGCGCCACGCTTTTCTCACGGCAATATTCATAATATGCGCCTCATCGTAGGCAAACCACATACCGCCATAAGCGACGACATCGCCCCTCACCTCTGCAACAATATAGTAAGCGATCGTGTTTTCTGCCTCTTCTTCAAACGCCGACTTCGGCCAGGGCGCCGAAAACGCCTCACATTCAATCTCATAGACCGCCGCCACATCGGCTCGTTTCATCCTTCGAAACTCAACTTCACTCCGCGGCACTTCTTCGCTCCTCGGCCTGCGCCTGTCGAATATAATTCGGCATCGCCTGATAACAATCCGTCGTTTCGCCCTTTTGATACTTTTGCAGTGCCAGCTCCCCAACAAAGGCCGCCCGCGGCATACGGACGCTCTTATCCGCCAATACCACACAGATCGGAAGAGCGTCGTGTAGGGAAAGAGTGTAGATCTC
>CALGIV010000145.1 GCA_937914785.1 uncultured Eubacteriaceae bacterium
CCCAGGGGCGCAGTCAAGCAGAATATCCACCTATGCCTGTTCCTTTGTATTCTCTCGCACCCGAAACAATACCATCTCGCGGATTAATTCATATGGCATCGGTTTATTGTAAGGAAACTGTACGGTGCCTTTGGAACACTTGTACGCGGCCAGCCGATCGCCAAACGCAACGATAGCGCTTGGCGACGGATGAAAGCCGATATGATGTTTCTGCGCCGCAAAATGCACAAGGTTTCCGCCTAAAACGAAGGTTGGCATTGCCCAGGCGATTTTCTCCGTAATATCAGGCGAACAACCTAAAATAATTTCCCTGAGCTTTTCCATACGCTTACGCACTTCGCCATCATAATCTGCCATGTATTCTTCCACGGTGGCTTTCTTTTCTGCCTTTTTACTATCTCTTTCAACAATGCTGACACACACGCAATCTCCGGGTTGCTTACCGATCTTTGCACGAATATCCTTACGAATGCCAATAATATGACACGGCGTTCCCATCTTAACGACTTGTCCGTCATAAGGTTCACCGTCAAAAGTAGCATGCACCAAAACACGGCTTTTACCAAAGGCTTCTTTTACATCAAAAGGGAGCTCTACATAAGCACCATCCAGATCCGGCACCTTTTGAATCGTCGCCTCAAACTCATATTTCTCACTCATTTTATCAATTTCCTCAGCAATGCCAATTGATTTTGGCAGGATTTTTTTCATTCGGGTCTGCAACGGCGCGCAGCGCCGCCTCCATCTTTGCGCACTCTTCAGCAGCAACCTTTTCATACACTTCTGCTTTTTCCTGTATGCCTACACGGTTGTAAGCAATTGCCGCTGCGCCGTAAAAAGCAAGCCCCAGGGAGTGCGTCGGCACATGAACAGTCGCGGCCGCCTGCCCAATCGTTCGTGCCGCTGCCTGTGCAGCCGGATTTTCTTCGGCCTCCCGCGCCGCGGCATGCGCTTCTAAGATCAATTTTTTCACGGCAGGCAGCTTGACTTTACCATCCAGCCAATCCCGCGCGGCAGCAAGCGCATCCCGCGGACGCATATCATTTGGATAAGCATTTTCGTAAATCGGCAACACAAACTCTTCGGCATAATCCATACACCAGTTTGCAATCGTCGTTTTGCTCTGCGTTTCAATCAGCCGCATCAGAGAGACGATATACGCCGAATCTGCACTGCCGAGCATTTTTCGCACTTTTGCCATTCTTATCACTTCCTTTATCGATTATATTTACCGGTTCAATTATCTATCAATATAACATTTTTTTATAAGATTTGCGATCTTTTATACTCAGGTTTCAAACACACGATTCCTCAAATATAAAAAAAAGAAGTAAGAAACATCCCTTATCCCCCGTTTTATTATCTGATCATATCGATGATTATCTACGTTTATTTTTTTGTTTGGCGTAATCTCGGATCCTTTTCATTTCAGCTGTTCCGCCAAACATCGCGTTGATTTTTTCAGTTTCAATCTGCTTCGAAGAAAGGCCGTCATAACGCGCTTCCTTTTGCAGCTTTTTATAATTCTCAAAACGTCGGGCGTCCAATTCACCGTCCGCAATCGCCTGCTGCACCGCACAGCCCGGTTCGGTAATATGTGTGCAATCATTAAATTTGCATTGCAGGACAAGCTCCTCGATATCGGCAAAAGATTTGGATAAATCCGCCGACTCTACCCCAAGTTCCCGCATACCGGGCGTATCGATTACGATTCCACCTTGTGGCAGCAAAAGCAAATCGCGCCGGGTTGTCGTGTGACAGCCCTTGTCATCCTGTCGGATATGCGATGTCGCCAAAAGCTCTTTGCCGGCCAGTAAATTAATCAGCGTGGACTTGCCAACGCCGGATGAGCCGATAAAAGACGCGGTCAATCCGGGCTTTATATAATGAAAAAGCTGCTGATAAGACTCTTTGTCCAAACTGGATGTCGTAACAACATCGACTCCGACGGCAACAGATGAAATTTCAATGAGGATCTCTGCCAAATCATCGCACAAATCAGATTTGGTCAACACGACCACGGGCGTAGCACCGCTGTCCCAGGCGATCGACAGGTACCGCTCCAGACGGTTTAGATTATAGTCATTATTTAACGCCATACAAATAAATACAAAATCAATATTGGCTGCGACAAGCTGTGCTTCGTTCGAAACCCCGACAGCGGCGCGCATAAAAGCACTCTTTCGCGACAAAACTTGATGAATGATGGCGTTTCCGGACTGCAGGTCCGCACGGTCCACCATAACAAAATCACCGACAGCAGGATACGCCAAAAGGCTTGAGGCTTCAAATCGAAACCTGCCGGATACTTCGGCCAATCCTTTGCTCTGTTCCGTAACAATCCGGTACAAGCCTTTATATTGCGATATTACCCGTGCCAGGCTCATCTTATCAAACTGCGCAGCTTCCGTAAAAAAACGCTCCTCTGCGCCATATTTTTTTAATTGGTTCACAATAACACCTTTCGCAATCGAACTATCGTCAAGACGAAGAACCCTTACTGCTCGCATACGCCTTCATAGACATTACGATCTATTAAATCAATCGCTTTATGAATATCTTTTTGTATTAAAGGCTGCATCGTATCTTTGAATTTTAAATCCTCTATTTCCAATAATCTTGTTCTTATCTTTTCATTTAGCTCTTTTTTATGTTTAATAACATCCTGTATTGCCGCTATTTTTTGTCTGACGGCAGTAGGCCTTTCATCTTCCAGATTTAATAAAATATCGGCTATTGACTCATCTATCCTGTTATCAATATCCCACTTTGCCTGCTTACAAAGCAGTCTGTAGCCTCTTACCCTTATGATGTATTTCCCGCTACGCATCATTTCTAAAAACGTATCGAAATAATCGTATAGAACATTCTCTGATTCTGAAAGACATTCTAATTCCAATAAATTTTGATACGTTTCACTGGAGTCTTTTTCGTATAATAAATTAACCTTCTCATCTAAATTCATCACTGCCACCTGAACATTTTATGTAATATTAACTTTTAAAAAACCAACATTATCTGTTTGAACTCCATCAGATTGCATCACACTTCTCGTGTTCCACAAACAAAATAAGGACTCAAAAATCCAGAATCGCTCGAGCCTCAGTTGCCATTTTCAATTATCAGCATATCATTTTCATCGAAATTCCACGCAGGGCCGTAAGCAACTTCCCAATAATAATCATCGGGATCCTGAAAGTAACCGCTATATCCACCCCAAAATACTTTTTCCGGTCTTTTTACAATGGTACCACCATGTTTTAAAACCGTCTCCATAAAAGCATCTACTTCGCTTTCAGACTTCATGTTACACGCAAGTGTAATACCACAAAACCCACCCGAACTCAACTTGGGCGGGTT
>CALGIV010000146.1 GCA_937914785.1 uncultured Eubacteriaceae bacterium
GCCGTGATGAATATGCTGCCGATTCCGGCGTTGGATGGTAGCCGGGTATTGCTGATCTTAATTGAAGCGATTAAAGGCTCGCCGATTAAGAAGGAGCACGAAGGTGTTTTTCATCTCGTCGGGTTTGTCGTTTTAATCTTGTTTGCGGTGGTTATTTCGGTTAAAGATATTATAAACTTATTTTAGATATACCGGCCTTAAGGCCGGCTGTCTGTTCGATCGTTGGACAAACATAAAGGATAAGAATATGGTTAGGAAGAAAACGACCGTAGCGAAAATCGGCTCGGTTTATATTGGCGGACAGAATCCCATTGCGATTCAATCGATGACGAAAAGCGTAACGGCGGATGTTGACGCTACGGTAAAACAAATACAGATGCTTGAAGAAGCCGGATGTGAAATCATCCGGTGTGCTATTGTTGATAAAACGGATGCGGAAGCAATTCGGGAGATTAAAAGCCGAATTACGATCCCGCTGGTTGCAGACATTCATTTTGACAGCCGGCTGGCCGTTAAAGCGTTGAAAAGCGGCGCGGATAAGGTGCGCATCAATCCGGGCAATTTAGGCGGAGAAGAAAAGTTTCTCACTGTACTGGAAGAAGCTGGGAATTATGGCGCGGCCGTGCGCATCGGCGTGAATGGCGGCTCGTTATCGAAGGATTTATACGAGCGTTTTGGCGGTGCTTCTGCGCGCGCGCTGGCCGAAGATGCGCTGCGTTACGTGGATTTGGCGAAGCGGCAGGGTTTTGACAATATCGTCGTCTCATTGAAATCTTCTTCAGTGGCCGATTGTGTGGAGGCGAACAAGCTGTTCAGTGCGCAGTGTGACTGTCCGCTGCATATCGGCATTACGGAGGCCGGTACATATGAAGACGGCATTATCAAATCCGCCGCAGGTTTGGGAGCGCTGCTGCTTGAAGGCATCGGCGATACGCTGCGCGTGTCGCTGAGCGAGGAGCCGGTTCGTGAAGTGTATGCGGCAAAGAAGATTTTAAGCCATACCGGTGTGCGTAGAGGCGGTGCGGAAGTCATTTCCTGTCCGACCTGCGGCCGGTGCAAGGCGGATGTGATCGGCTATGCGCGCCAAGTGCGCGCGTTGACACGTGAGGTAGCGCCCTATATCAAGATCGCCGTGATGGGCTGCGCTGTCAATGGCCCGGGAGAGGCGCGGGATGCCGATGTCGGGTTGGCCTTTGGTGCGGACAGTGCCGTATTATTTGAAAAGGGCATTCAGGTAGCTGCGGTTAAGGCGGAAGAAGCTGTTGAACTATTGATGCAGTGCATTCAACAAATTGCAGGGCAGGGACTTTGATGGAGACAAAAAAACTACAGGAAATTATCGATATAAAAGGCATTGATTTGGCGCAAGAGGTCGTCGTCACGAAGATTGCCATCGATCAAAATGCAGAAGCGGAATTTTACATCGACGCGCCGGATCTTGGCGCGAAAGCGCTGGAAACGATCCGTAAGCGGATATTAGCCGCTTATCCGTTCTTCAGCGGTATTAAAATGATTTTTAATGTGCGAAAAGAGACGACGGTCAGCCTGGCTAAAGCAGTCGAAAGGCGAAAAAAAGATATTATTGCGCGCCTGTCGGAAGAAAAAATACACTCAGTGTTGTTTTTGTCGACAAATTGGTCATATGATCAAAATGCAGTTACGATTTATGCCGTTGATGAACAACACTTAAATACCGCGCAGGAAGAAGGGCTGCCGGCGCGGATCGGCGCGCTGATTGAGGAATATACGAATATCGGCTGTGAAGTAAAGATGGTGTTAAAAGCCATCGACAAGACGGCGGTGAGGAAACCGATCGATTTGAACGCCTATCCCAAACCGGATAGACCGACGGCGAAAAAGCCCTCCGGTGGAAAAGCGGCCGGCACGGCAGGCAAAGTTCTCTATGGGAGCGGCCCTGTAAAGCGCAGCGGACTGATTCCTTTGGAAAGCGTTTATAAAAAAGACATCGGGAGCCGGGTTGTAATAGAGGGCAAAGTCTTTTATACCGAGATGGTAGAGGGATTTCGCGCGCATATCAAGGTGATGCTGACGAACAAGGAAACTTCTGTTGAACTGCGCCTCAGCGTCGATAAAAACGAATTGAAAGAAGTCTATGCAACGATTAAGAAATGTACGAAAAAGCACGTAGTCTGCGTTGGCAAGCTTATGTTCGACGAGTATCTAAACGACCGGTTTATTCGCTGTTACGGCTTGCAGCAGATTAAAGTGCATGAGTATGTCGACGATGCTAAGGAGAAGCGCGTAGAGCTGCACTGTCATACACAGTACAGTGAACGGGATGCGACGTCGAAGATCGACGATTTGTTCATTAAATTGGATGAGATGGGGCACAAGGCCGTTGCGATTACCGATCACGGCGGGGTATATGCCTATCCCGAAGCATATGCACTTGGGCAGAAGTATGGCATCAAGGTGTTGTATGGGGTGGAAGCTTATCTTGTGGATGATGAAAGCTTTGTGCTGACAAAGCCGACACAGGCGTCGCTTGACGAGCAGATGATCGTCGTCGACGTCGAGACGACAGGGCTGAGTGCCCGCGAAGATGAGATTATCGAGATCGGTGCGGTAAAGATTAAGGGCGGCAAGATCATCGACCGCTTTTCGACATTTGTCAAACCGGGCCGGTTATTGCCGCCGCGCATTACGGAATTGACAGGAATTACGGACAGTATGCTGGCTGACGCGCCGGATATCGCTGCGGCGATTGCGGATTATGATGCTTTCTGTGCAGATACCGAATTGGTTTGCACGCATAATGCATCGTTTGACAGTGCATTTATCGATAAGGCACTGCTTGAAGCGAAACTAAACACACGATATGTTTATATCGATACCTTGCATTTGTGCCGCAGGGTTTATACAGAATTAAAAACGTACCGCCTGTCCTCCGTCGCCAAGCATTTGAAAATCAATATGGGCACGGCCCACCGTGCACTGGACGATGCGACGACGACGGCAAAGGTGATGAACGATATTTACAAAAGAGCAACGGCGGACGGCCTTGAAAAGGTGCAGGAATTAAAGACGTATTGCCAGAGCGGTGAGAGTGACAAAAAGGCGCGCGAATCGCATTGTACAGTTTTGGTGAAAAATCGGCAGGGGTTGAAAGATTTGTACCGCCTGATTTCTCAGTCGAACATCGATCATTTTTACCGCCGGCCGAAGATTTTCAAAAGTGTCCTGAGGCAGTATAAGGAAAATTTACTCATCGGCACGGCGTGTGATGCGGGGGAATTGTTCAAAGCGTTTTTGATGGCGATGCCTGAAGAAGAGCTGGACGAGTTGGCGGCGTTTTATGACTATTTTGAAATTCAGCCGACAGGCAACAGCTATCATCTTGTCGATGATGGGATATTAAAAAATGCGGAATCGATTATGGCGATCAACCGCGAAATTATTGCACTGGCGCGCCGGCACAAGAAGCCTTACGTTGCGACGGGTGACGTTCATTTTACCGACCGACAAGACAGCATTTACCGTTCAGTGCTGATGCATATGTTAAAGTTTGACGATGCGGACAAGCAGGCGCCGTTATATTTGCGTACGACGAAAGAGATGCTCAAAGAGTTTGAATATTTGGATCAAAAGACGGCCTATGAGGCTGTTGTGACGAACACGGCGCGCATTGCGGAGCTGGTAGAGGAGGAGATCCGCCCGATTCCGGAAGGGTCTTACCCGCCGGCGATGGAAGGTGTAGAGGAGAAGATCTCCAGCTACATCAATAACACGGCGTATGAGCTTTATGGGGAAGCGTTGCCGGAAATTGTCGTGAAGTCTATTGAAAAAGAAGTCGGCGTCATCGAAAAATACAACTATTCGGTGTTGTATTATCTCGCGCAAAAGACTGTGCATAAGGCGTATGAGGATGGCTATCTCGTCGGCTCACGCGGCTCGGTCGGCTCCTCCTTCGCCGCGATGCTGCTGGGTATTACGGAAGTCAACCCGTTGCCGCCGCATTACCGTTGCCCGAATTGTAAACAGACGGAATTTGCCGATTCAAAGCAGTATGGTGTCGGCGTTGACTTGCCGGACAAAGACTGCCCGGAATGTGGGACGGAGTATGCCAAAGAGGGATTTGACATTCCATTTGAATGTTTTCTGGGCTTTGAGGGGGACAAGGAGCCGGACATCGACTTAAACTTTGCCAGCGATTATCAGAGCCGTATTCATAAATATGTCGAGGAAATGCTGGGAGCGGACAATGTGTTTCGTTCCGGCACGAT
>CALGIV010000147.1 GCA_937914785.1 uncultured Eubacteriaceae bacterium
CGGCGAAGTAGGGTACCTGACGGCGAGCATTAAGAATATTGGGGATACGGCTGTCGGCGATACGGTCACGCTGGAGAAGAATGGAGCTGACAGCCCAATGCCGGGCTACAAGAAAGTGAATCCGATGGTTTACTGCGGGATTTATCCCGTCGATGGCGCGCAGTATGAGGATTTAAAAGAGGCGTTGGGCAAGCTGAACCTGAATGATGCATCCCTCGTTTATCAGCCGGAGACCTCCGCTGTGCTGGGATTTGGTTTTCGCTGCGGCTTTTTAGGGCTGCTGCATATGGAGATCATTCAGCAGCGTCTCGACCGTGAATATAACCTTGAAATCGTCGCGACGACACCGAGTGTGGTCTATCATGTTCGATTGACCGACGGCACGATGATCGATGTCGACAACCCGACAAATATGCCGCCGGCGGTCAATATCGACTATATGGAAGAGCCGGTCGCGCATGCGACGATTATGTTGCCGGCCGATTATGTGGGCAGTGTGATGGAGCTTTGCCAGTCGCGGCGCGGTATCTATCTCGGAATGCAATATTTGGAAGAGACGCGCGTCGTCATAGAATATGAGCTGCCATTAAATGAGATTATTTACGACTTTTTCGATGCGCTGAAATCCCGTACAAAGGGGTACGCATCATTTGATTATGAAATTAAGAAGTATGAAAAGAGCGATCTTGTAAAATTGGATATTCTTTTAAACGGCGAGGTAGCGGACGCACTTTCATTTATCGTACACCGCGACAAGGCGCAGGCCAGAGCGCGCAAAGTATGCGAAAAGCTGAAAGAGCAGATTCCGCGCCAGATGTTTGAAATCCCGATTCAGGCTGCGATCGGCGGTAAGATTATTGCCCGGGAAACGGTGAAGGCGATGCGCAAAGACGTGCTGTCGAAGTGTTACGGCGGCGATATCTCGCGAAAGCGCAAGTTGCTTGAAAAGCAAAAAGAAGGCAAGAAAAAGATGCGGGAGATCGGAAAGGTACAGGTGCCGCAGGAAGCATTCCTTGCGGTGCTGAAGCTGGACGAATGAAAACATTATCGGCATATGCCCATATTCCTTTTTGTAAACAGAAATGTTCTTATTGCGACTTTATTTCGTATGAAGGCAAAAACAGTTTGATTGAGCCTTATTTTGGCGCCCTCTATGAGGAAATCAAGACGTACCGGGCCTTGCTGGGCGCGACGCGCACGATCGACAGCGTCTTTATCGGCGGCGGGACGCCGAACTATGTGGATGTGGGTTATATCCAAATACTGCTCGACGTTTTGCGCGATACATTTGAAGTAAACCGGCAGGCGGAAATCACGATGGAAGCGAATCCGGCATCGAATGTGGAGCTGGAAGATTTCTTTAAATACCGCAACGCGGGTATTAACCGGCTGAGCATTGGATTGCAGTCCGCCTCAAATGCTCTGTTGAAAGCTATCGGCAGAGTGCATACGAAGGAAGACTTTGAGGACTTTTACGAGACGGCGCGCCGGGCCGGATACGACAATATCAACGTCGATTTGATTTTCGGCTTTTATGAACAGTCTGTTGCAGAATGGGCGGAAACGCTGGATTATGTGCTGAGCTTGGATGTCAGGCATATTTCCTGTTATTCGCTGAAGCTGGAGGAGGGCACGCCGCTTTACCATCGATATTTGCAGCAGGGGATCGATATTGAGGATATTCAGGACCGAGACCGCGAGATGTATGAAATGGCGCGGGATCGCCTGCTCGGCAGTGGTTTTCGCCAGTATGAGCTTTCAAGCTTTGCGCTGCCGGGGTATGAGTCGGTACATAACCTGCATTATTGGAATACCGATGAATATATCGGCTTCGGTGCCGGTGCGCATTCTTATATCAACGATGCGCGGTTTTACAACATTTCAGACCTTACGGCATATATTGAGGGTATTAAAGAGAATTTAAGCGCGATTGAAGAAGTCGAGCAGCTGGATGAGGAGACAAAAGAAGAAGAATTCGTCATTATGGCCCTCAGAAAGCTTGATGGCGTTGATTTGGAAGAGTACTATAAGCGGTTTGGCAAAGATTTTTTGGAAGAGTACGCGGAGCAGGTGCTGTATTTGCAGGGTGCCGGTTTACTCAATGTGCGTGACGAACACGTTTGTTTGAGTGAGGACGGCCTGGACTTTGCCAATATCGTGATGATGGAGTTTGTAAGAGGCTGACAGCGGCTTGCAGGGCCGCTTTTTTTTATTGCCGGAATATTATTAAAACAATAAAATAATCTATTATATCGTTGCATCAGATAATTTAAAATCTCTTGAAACTATAATAAAAATTCCATTTAATTTTAAGGATAAAATTGTAAGATTTTTCTTGGTAATGTATTGACAAAGCAATAGAAAAGTGCTATCTTATATTTGTTAGCACTCGACGAGGTAGAGTGCTAACAGCATAGAGGTGGCAAATATGGCATTAGATGAAAGGAAATTGAAGATTCTGGATACGATAGTAAAAGAATATATCCAGACAGCCGAACCGGTCGGCTCGCGCACGTTGTCGAAAAATGCGGGAATCAATATCTCTGCGGCGACGATCAGAAACGAGATGGCAGATCTCGAAGAGATGGGTTATCTCTATCAGCCGCACACGTCGGCAGGGCGCGTTCCGTCGGAGAAAGCATACAGGCTTTATGTCGATCAGCTGATGCAGATTTTTGAGCTGGATCAATTGCTGGAAGACGAGATCAAATCGGTCTATATGAATTATATGAACGAATTGACCAAAGCGATTGAACAGACGGCCGCGTTGCTTTCGCGCATTACGAATTATACCTCACTCGTGTTGGCGCCCGGGGCGCGGAGTTTGAACTGCAAGTATGTCAAACTCATGCCGCTTGAAGAAGAAAACATCCTGATGGTGTTGATTACAAAGGAAAAGATTGTAAAAAATTTTGTCATCACCTTATCTGCCCCGGCAGATGAGGCCCAACTGGAAAAGGTCAACAATGTGTTGAATATATGTTTAAAAGATAGTTCTCTCGCAGATTTGAGCGATCAGCTTGCTGATAAGATCGACGCGCTGTCGCACGAGGAAGGTGTTATGCTGCAGGAAGTCATCCCGCTGTTTAAAAAAGCGCTCCTCGAAAGCGATAAAGAAGTCGTCTATGCGGAAGGGATGGATAAGATATTCAACTTTCCGGAATTTGCAGATATCGATAAGGCAAAGCGGTTGATTGAAGCGTTAAACAAACAAAATGTGCTGGCAAATTTGTTAAGCGACGATACGAGCAGCGATATGAATATTAGGATTGGCGAAGAGAATCAGGTGGAAGCTTTTAAAGACTGCAGTTTGATTACGGCAACGTATAAGATTAACGGCCGGCCAATCGGGACGGTAGGCGTCGTAGGGCCGACGCGAATGAACTATGATTATGTGGTGAGTGTTTTGGACTTTTTAAGAGAGGAGTTAAATGCACATATCAGCAGGCTGCTGAATGAATAGCATGAAATGGGTTATGGAAAAGGAAAACGAAAAGAACATTCAGGAAGAGATCGAAAAGGAAACCGAAGAAATGACACAGGAAGCGCCACCGGCCGAAGAGGATGGCGATGCGCTGAGTGAATTAAAAAGGGAAAAGGAAGAGTTGTTTGATCAGTACCTTCGCTTAAAGGCGGACTTTGAAAATTATAAAAGGCGGTCGGAAAAAGAGCGGATGGATATTATTTCGCGTTCTTTGGAGGAATTGCTGGAGCGGATGCTTCCGGTGCTCGACAATTTCGATCGCGCGGTAGAAAGCGAGAGCGCCAAAGTCAAGGCGTATAAAGAAGGTGTTGAATTGGTCTATGAACAGCTTATGCAGGTGCTCGTGAGTGAGGGGTTAAAAAGCGTAAAAGCACTGGATGAAGAATTTGATCCGGAGTATCATCACGCGGTCGTTACCGAATGCATTGAAGAGAAGAAAGACAACGTCATCTTAGAAGTGCTTCAGACGGGGTATTTATACAAAGACAGGCTGTTAAGGCCTGCAATGGTGAAAGTAAATAAACATTAGATATGAACATATAAGTTCAAAAGGAGGAATTTGAAAATGAGTAAAGAGAAAATAATCGGAATCGATTTAGGAACAACAAATTCTTGCGTGGCAGTACTGGAAGGCGGAGAGCCTGTTGTAATACCGAATGCTGAAGGCGCGCGGACGACACCGTCTGTCGTAGCTTTTGCAAAAAACGGCGAACGCCTGGTAGGCCAGACCGCGAGAAGGCAGGCGGTTACGAATCCGGATAAAACCGTTGCATCTATCAAAAGGCATATGGGCAGCGACCATAAGGTTAAGATTGACGACAAGACGTACACGCCACAGGAAATTTCTGCGATGGTGCTTCAGAAGCTGAAAGCCGATGCGGAAGCCTATTTGGGCGAGAAAGTCAGCAAGGCCGTCATTACGGTGCCGGCATACTTTTCAGACAGCCAGCGTCAGGCGACGAAAGATGCGGGGAAAATTGCAGGACTGGAAGTGCTGCGCATTATCAACGAGCCGACAGCGGCAGCGTTGGCGTACGGGCTGGATAAAGAAGAAAACCAGAAGATTATGGTATACGACCTTGGCGGCGGCACGTTTGACGTGAGCATTATGGAGCTCGGCGACGGTGTGTTTGAAGTATTGGCCACAAACGGCAACAACTGTCTGGGCGGCGATGATTTCGACGACAGGCTGGTCAATTATCTCGCTGAAGAATTCAAGAAATCAAACAACATTGACTTGCGTGCCGACAAAATGGCGCTGCAGCGCTTGAGAGAAGCGGCTGAAAAGGCAAAGATTGAGCTTTCCGGTATTACGAGTGCGAATATCAACCTGCCCTTTATTACGGCGACGGCAGAGGGCCCGCAGCATTTGGATATGACGATTACGCGGGCGAAGTTTGACGAATTGACGAGTGACCTGGTTGACAAAACGATCAACCCGGTGCGCGCGGCGATGGATGATGCCGGCATGAAAGCAGGAGAGTTGGATAAAGTGATTTTAGTCGGCGGTTCAACGCGAATTCCAGCCGTTCAGGAAGGGGTTAAGCGAATCACGGGCAAAGATGCTTACAAAGGCATCAATCCGGACGAATGCGTTGCCATCGGTGCGGCGATTCAGGCGGGTGTTCTTGCAGGGGAAGTTACGGATGTGCTGTTGCTCGACGTAACGCCGCTGTCGCTGGGGATCGAAACTTTGGGTGGCGTGTTTACGAAGATCATTGAGCGGAACACGACGATTCCGACGAAGAAGAGCCAGGTCTTTTCGACGGCAAGTGATAATCAGACTTCTGTCGATGTTCATGTATTGCAGGGTGAGCGCAGTATGGCCGGTGGCAATAAAACGCTCGGTCGCTTCCAATTAACGGGAATTCCGCCCGCAATGCGCGGTGTACCGCAGATTGAAGTAATGTTTGATATCGACGCAAACGGCATTGTGAATGTTTCGGCAAAGGATTTGGGCACAGGAAAAAGCCAGAATGTCGTGATTCAGTCGAGCAGCAATATGAGCAGTGACGATATCGATAAAGCAGTGCGCGAAGCAGAACGCTTTGCGGATGAAGATAAGACGAAACAGGAAGAAATCACGGTAAAGAACAATGCGGATGCGACGATTTATCAGACGGAAAAGTCGTTAAAAGAGCTTGATGATAAGATTACAGAAGACGAGAAAAAGTCTATTGAAGATAAAATCACCGTCTTGAAAAGCGTGATGGATTCGACCGATATCGAGGCGATTAAAAAAGCGACGGAAGAACTCAGTGAGGCATTCTATCCAATCGCACAGAAATTATATCAGCAGGCCGGCGGAGAACAACAGGCGCAGGCAGACTATACAGCAGCGGATGCGCAGGATGGCGTGCAGGAAGAAGACAACGTTGTCGATGCCGACTACGAAGTGGTGGACGATGACAAGAATTAAACTGTCAGCATACGATATAA
>CALGIV010000148.1 GCA_937914785.1 uncultured Eubacteriaceae bacterium
ACCCCGGACCGACCGGTTATGAGCCGGTTGCTCTAACCAACTGAGCTAAAGGCCCCTGTTTGAATGGTTAAAATGGTCGAGGTGGAGGGATTTGAACCCCCGGCCCCATGGTCCCAAACCATGTGCGCTAGCCAAACTGCGCTACACCTCGCCAGACTTTTCTAATATTACAATACAACGACTCAATTGTCAATGATTTTAGCTTTGCTTATTTTTCGTTTTTAATAATTACATATGTACATTTTTTTCTTTTATGATAAAATAAATTTGTTAATCATTTTTTAGGACGGCATAACAAATGAAAGAGAAAAAAGTTGTTAATGGAAATGTATGTATTCTCATTGCGGCGGTATTGTGGAGCTTCGGCGGCGCTTTTACGAAGCTAATCCCCTGGGGTCCGCTCTCAATCGCCTGTTTGCGCGCTTTGATCGCCGCGGGTGTGCTGGCCATCTATCGGCGCACGTTTCGCTTTTCGCTGACAAAGAGCAATATCATCGGTAGCATTGCGATGTTTTTTACGACATTGTGTTTTATCTGTGCCAACAAATATACGACTGCGGCCAACGCGATCGTACTGCAATACACGATGCCGATTTACGTAATTTTGTTTAACATCATTTTCAGGCGTGAGCGACCCAAAGGTTTGGATATTGCAGCAGTTGCGCTGACCTTTGTCGGCATTGCCGTATTTTTTATCGATTCGATGGGTGCAGGCACGATGCTTGGCAATGTTTTGGCGCTCGGTGCAGGCTTGTGCTTTGCCGTTGTTTTCTTTGTCAGCAGTGATAAAGACGCAACGCCGATCGAAATCAACTATATCGGCAATTTGATGTACATTTTTTTAATTCCCTTCCTCTTTGTCGACCGGCAGCTTGTCTTTACGCCGGCTTCCGTTGCGTCGATTCTGTTTTTAGGCATTGTGCAATTGGGAATTGCGTATATATTCTTTTCGAAGGGAATTCAAAATACTTCTGCGATCTCTGCTTCGCTGATCTCTGCCGTTGAGCCGATCTTAAATCCTGTCTGGGCGATGATCATCATCGGTGAAAAACCGTCGCTGCTCTCTGTACTGGCCGGCATTTTTGTCGTCATTGTCATTGCTGCTTATAACATAATAAAAGCGAAAACTGAACAAAATGAAATGCAGAAAGGAAACGTATGATGAAAATATCATTTTTAGGTGCGACAAAAACAGTTACCGGTTCCTTATTCTTAATTCAAACAGCCACTTCACAGGTTATCATCGACTGCGGTATGTTCCAGGGCGGCAGAGCGATGGAGGATAAGAATGATGAGAATTTTGTTTTTGATGTCGCCGATATCGACGCCGTCATCTTAACGCATGCACACATTGACCACTCCGGCCGGCTGCCGAAACTTGTCAAAGACGGGTTTAAAGGCGTCGTGTACGCCACGCAGGCCACGCGTGACTTGTGCGAGATTATGCTTGCCGACAGCGCGCATATCCAAAAGATGGATGCAGAGTGGGAGACGCGCAAAAAAATGCGTAAAGGTGAACAAGAGGTTGAACCGATGTATACGCAGCAGGATGTCGACGATACGATGAAGCTGTTTCAAAGCATTGAATACGGCAATCAGGTACGCATTACGGACGATATTGTGTTAAATTTCATAAATTCCGGGCATATGCTCGGAAGTGCTTATACGGAATTATATATTACAGAAAATGGAAAAACAGAGAAATATACGATTACGGGAGATATCGGCAACTTTAATCAGCCGATTTTGAAAGATCCGGATATTTTGCCCGAAACGGATTATTTGATTATGGAGTCGACTTACGGCAATCGCTATCACAGCGATATTACGACTTACCGCGGCGCGCTGCTTGAAATCATCATCGCAACCTTATCGCGCGGCGGCAACGTGGTTATTCCGGCTTTTTCCGTCGGCAGGACACAGGAAGTTTTATACGAGATTAATCACTATAAGGAAAATAACCTTTTAGGCCGTTTTAACGATGTGAACGTCGTTGTCGACAGTCCTTTGGCAATTCAGGCGACCGAAGTATTTAAAAAGCACTACGATATTACAGATGATGCCACACAGCGTCTGATGCGTAACGGTGACGACCCGCTCGTCTTCGACGGCCTGCTCTATTCGATTACGACAGAGGAGTCTATTGCCGTCAACTCCGATCCGACACCTAAAATTATCCTCTCTGCTTCCGGTATGTGTGATGCAGGCCGCATCCGGCATCATTTAAAACATAACCTGTGGCGTAAAGAATCTTCCGTCGTCTTCGTCGGTTATCAAACGGAGGGCAGCCTTGGCCGATTGCTTTTAGAAGGGGAAAAGGAAGTAAAATTGTTTGGCGAAGAGATTGCCGTCAATGCCGAGATTCATTCTATTGACGCCTACAGCGGTCACGCTGACTTAAACGGCTTGATCAATACCGTGTTGACGATGCAGCGCAAACCCGGGAAAATCGTCTTAGTGCACGGGGAGCAGGATGCGATGGTAAACTTAAAAAACGAATTGCAAAAGCGCATCGACGTTCCTGTTTTTATGCCGGAATACGGAGATGTGTTTGATTTGGCGCAACAGGAAGTGCGTATCGATGTATTGGCTGTAGAACCGCTTCCGGTCAAAGGAGCAGAAAAGGCCGTTGCAGAAGCACCAGTGCTGCGGCAGACGAAGGCGGTTATTCGCGCTTTGCAGGAACTGATTACCATGCTCTCAAAATACACCGTTGACCTCAGCGAAAACGCGGCAGTAAAAGTACTGGAAAGTATTGATGCGATTAAAAAGATGGTTTCGTAAATGATCAATAATGATTGATTACGCTGAATAAAACAGATCGTCGGTTAAGACGATCTGTTTTATTTATAACTTTTAGATTTTAATGAAAAGGTGTCCTGTTTTATTCATTGTTTATGTCTTTTTTACGGGCATAAAGAACAGATAAGATGATAAGCAGAGTGAGCAGGCTGGTACCATAAAGTAAAATAGAAAAATCGTCAAAAGTGGCCGGTGATTTTTCAAATGCAGGGTCCTCGGGTGCGGTATTGATAATGGTGATACGGCCCTCAATGCGTGCGTGTTCTTCTTTGACAGTGCCGCCAAGAGTATTTAAATAAGCAATAAAACTTTCTTCGATCAAACCGTATTGGCCGGTCTGAACGTAGCTTGTCAGCACGGTATAGTTATCGCCGCCTGCATAAAGATAGTCGTTTGTTGCAAGGGTGTAAGTTTTGTCGAGTTCGAGTGCGTCGCCGTCGATTAGGACATTTTGGATGCGGTTTTCCGTCAGATAAGTATGGATTTCATAGCGCATACCGGATACGTGGGGAAAAGAACCATCTGGATGAGGGTAGTTTGAAATACCTTGTTCAAGTGCAGTCAACAAGTCTTTTCCTGTAATGTCGATCGTGATAACGCGGTTACCGAACGGAAATATCGTGTATAAATCTTCATAAGTAATATCGCCGGGTTTTAGCGAGGCGCAAAGAGAACCGCCGTTAGTAAGAGCAATATCCGCACCGGAGACGTAGCGCATAGCGTCTGTTGTAAAATTCGCACCGTTAGTCTCTTGAGTGTATGTGCCGTTTGGCATGTGTTCTGCATATAGCAGGAGCTCAGTTTGACCGACTACTTCTTTTATTGCAATATCGGTTTCGTCTGTCATCGTCTGGATCATTGCTGTGATCGCAGGGTCTTTTTGCAAACCGCCCTTGATCAGGCTTGCTGTAATGTTATTGCCGGAGATTGTAATTTTACCGATCGCCGAAAACTTTTCACCGGCTTGAGCAAGCAGGACATCGTTGCCATTTTTATCTTTAACCGACAGGCCGTTTTCCAATTCGTGATAACTGGCGGCGTCAATAAAGACATCGAGTCCGCTTAAAGATGGAATGATGTCTGTTGACCGCCAAGGTTCGCTGGTGGGGTTCGTGCCCAAATGTCCCAGGGCGACGACGTAGTCGGCGCCGTTGACGCGCAGTGAGTCGATTTCAGCCTGTACGAGAGAAGTGATTTTACTGTCGTTGAACGTGTAGCCTGCTGTATTGGCGGGGTTCGATTGGTATTTAGTTTCCGGTGTCGAGATGCCGACGACGCCGATTTTTTTACTGCCGGCAGGGTAGAGTGCTGAAGTCGTAAAGACAGGTTGTCCGTTTGGAGCGGTATAATTGGCCGACAGTAAGTCGAAATACATCTTATCATTCGTCAGTGACAGCAGATGCGGTGTACCATAGTTGAAATCGTGATTTCCTGGCGTCATCGCCGTATAACCTACGGCATTCATCAATTCGATGATATTTTCACCGTTTGATAGATTGGCGAATGGAATGCCGTGAATCGTATCGCCGCCGTCAAACAACAATACAGTTTTGCCCTGTGCTTCCAGATCGTCTTTAAGAGTTTTTAACTCTGCATAACCCAGGGCATTTGAGGAAGGCGTTCCCCGCAGGTCGTTAGTGTGCAACAGAATGATTTCAGGTTCATCGGCGAATATTGCCGGTGCTGAGACCGACAGCACAAGGCAGAGTATCAACAACGGTAGAATAACTTTTCTTATCTTTACTACATTTCTTACTTTTCTCATTTTGTTTCCGTCCTATTTTAGATTCTTTTCCAAATCTCTTTGGCGATATTGGCTGTAACCTGTGCGTCTTTTGCGTAATATGTCGCGCCGATTTTCTTTGAGTAGTCTTCGTCCAGCACGGCGCCGCCAACGACGATCGACTTGTCGTATCCGGCCGTGCGCAATGCCTGGATGGTTTGCTCCATACTCTTTAAAGTAGTCGTCATCAACGCAGAGAGGCCGACGAGTTGGGTATTCGTCTTCATCGCCGTCTCGACGATAAGGTTGATCTCGGTATCGTTGCCGAGGTCGATGATGTCAAAACCGTAGTTTTCAAGGCCCTTGACGGTTGCCAGAATGATCTTGCGGTCATCGGTCAGGGCGTCAGCACCTTTATCCATCGTTGTGCGCAAATACTCAAAAGCTGCTTTGGCGGCCTCTGCCGAAGAGATGAGCTGCGGCAGGTATATTTTGTTTTTCTCATATAAGTCGCCAATTTCATCGAGAAGCGGTATCAGAATCGTATCGACAATCGTAAGCGCGTCATGCTCTTGCAAAAGGGAGGCAATTTGTTCTTCGACACCGCTGCGAATCCCGTTTAAAATCAGATAACGGATATCGACCTGGGTGAAAGTAGCCTGCTTTGGTTTTTCCTCTGTCTGCGGTGCGTACTTTTCAATATAGGCTGCGCTGCCTTCGTCTGCGGCCGTCAGTACATTAAAGGCATTGATGACTGCCATCAT
>CALGIV010000149.1 GCA_937914785.1 uncultured Eubacteriaceae bacterium
GACAGACAGCTTCCGCTTAAGCATTCAGCCCCTTCTGCTTTTCAGCTGCTGGAAAAGCGCGAAAGATTTAATGTAGAGTTTAGAAGTCAAGTTTTACTATGGCTGATATTCCAATGTGGATACTTTAGGTATACTTACCTCTGCTATATAAATACGCAATGTAGAGTTCTCCCCTCAAGATTGTCTTTTGTTTTAAAAACGACAATAACAACTTTGTTTGTGGAGTTGTTTGATCAAGATTAAGTCTAATGTGCGATTATAAGTAAAAAAGAACCCGATAATCTATCGGGTTCTGCAATCATTTCATCATCATATTTGATTACCTTATTCTTCCTCATCATCCTGTTCAGCACTTCTGAAAGTAGTAATATTCTGTTGGAACATCAAGTCCATTTCCCCGGTCGGGCCGTTGCGGTGTTTGGCAATGCTTAAGGTCGTGTGCAGCACTTCCTGATGCTGCTGCTCTTCCTCGCCCGCATTGCGGTACAGAAAAAGAATGATATCCGCATCCTGTTCAATCGCGCCGGACTCGCGCAAATCCGAGATCAGCGGTTTCATTCCTTTGCGTTTTTCCGGCTCACGATTCAACTGCGACAGCGTGATAACCGGACAATTCAATTCTTTGGCCAACAGTTTCAAGTCCCGCGAAATTTGGGATATTTCCTGCTGGCGGCTTTCGCGCCTGCCAACACCCTGAATCAACTGTAAATAGTCCACCATAATCAAATCCAGCCCTTCACGCGCCTTCATCCGGCGGCACTTCGCACGGATTTCGTTCACCGTAATGCCCGGCGTATCATCGATATACAGCGGCGAATTCATAATTTTATTCCATATATTATATAACAACTTCCATTCAAAATCATTCATCGTCGCATTTCTCAGCGTCGAAAAGCTGATGTTGGCTTCTGAGGCCAGAATACGCATCGTCAATTGTTCCAGCGGCATTTCCAGGCTGAAAACAGCTGTTTTTCTGTTTTCCCGAATAGCTGCATGCTGGCAGATGTTAATGCCCAATGACGTTTTACCCATCCCGGGGCGTCCGGCCAGAATGATCAAATCGGACTCCTGCAGGCCGTTCGTCATGCGGTCCAGATCGACAAAACCCGTCGGAATTCCGGTCATACGGTTCTTCGTCGCCGCCGCCTGTTGAAGCCTGGCCAACACAGTTTGCAGCGCCGCCTCAAAACTGACAAATCCGCCGCGTTTTTCCTGAGTCGTAACAATCTCCAGAATATCCTTTTCAGCCTCGAAAATAAGCTTCTGAGCCTCTTCCTTGCTATCGTAGCTATCTTCAATGACTTTGGACAGGCGGGTAATCAGCTGACGCAGCATCGACTTTTCCTTCACGATGGCACAATACTGCTCGACGTTCTCAGGCGTTGAGAGAATATCGGCCAGCTCTGTCAGGAACTGAACGCCGCCTAAGGCCTCCAACACCCCTTCACTGCGCAGCCGGTCTGCAAGCGTAATGATATCGATGGGCAAATTTTTCGTATACAAATCCAGCATCGCCCCATAGACGAGACGATACTGCTCGTTGTAAAAATCACTTGCCTTTAATTCCGACGCCGTCGTCGACATCGCCTGATTGTCGTACAGCACACAGCCCAAAACACTCTGTTCGGCTTCAATGCTGTACGGCAGCACCCTGCCGTTGCTCATTGCTCTACCGTCTTTCCGTCTATATTGCCTGTACGTCTACCGTCAACGTTGCCGTAACTTCCGGATGCAGCTTAATTTGAAGCTCCTTCAACCCTTTTTCTTTAATGTTTTCTTTTAAGTCGATCTTTCGTTTATCGATATTTAATCCATATGTCGCATTGATGACATCCGCAATTTCCTTGGCCGTCACGCTGCCGAACAACCGCTCACCAGTGCCGGCTTTCACCTTTAAGACGACCGTCTGACTGTCAAGTTTATCGTGCGCGGCCTGCGCCGCCTCTTTTTCGGCGGCTCTTTCAGCCTCCTGCTGTCTCAATTGCTCTTCGAGGCTTGCCATATTCTCTTCATTCGCCCGTATGGCGATCTTTTTCGGAAGTAAGTAATTCGTCGCATAGCCGTCCTTCGCTTCAACGACATCGCCTTCATTGCCCAGCCCTTTTACTGTCTTTAACAATATGACTTTCATCTTCTCCACCTCGCTTTTATAGAGTAAATTTCATTATATACCAGCACAGATGATTTGCAAAGTAAAATCTTAAACAATGTCCCGGGAAATAATAATTGAAAAAACGCTGCTGCTTGTCAGCCGCTTTGCCTCTCTACTCTAAGCGATCACGACGGCCGTGCCGGAAACCGTAACCATCAGCATATTGTTACCCTGTCCCAGCACTTCGTAGTCGATATCGACGCCGACGATGGCGTTCGCCCCCATATTGCGGGCACGCGCTTCCATTTCCTGAATCGCATTTTCCCGCGCTTCAATCAACTCACCTTCATAACTGTTCGAACGACCGCCGAAAAAGTTTGTCAGTCCGGCGGCAAAATCTTTGATAAAATCGACGCCGCTGATAACTTCTCCAACGACAATCCCTTTGTATTCGACAATACTTTTCCCCTCAATCGTGGGTGTCGTCGTAATGATCATAAAAAAACCTCCCAAACAGTACTTTATTTTTCTGAATTCGTACGGCAGACACTCTGCCTGCACGCCATAGTATTATAACATAAAATAAAAGTGCTCAAAAAACACTTTTAAATCATTCCGTTTATTCATATAAAAAAACGGCATCTCTGCCGCCTTTTCCTTTGCCGGTATACATTTGCTTTTAATCGTTTGAGAAAGGCAGTAAGGCCACGTTTCTGGCTACCTTAATCGCCTTTGTCAGCTGTCTCTGGTGCTTTGCACACGTACCCTTTACCCTGCGCGGCAGAATCTTGCCGCGTTCAGAAATATGCCTTTTTAAAACATCAACCTGTTTATAATCGATATGCTCTACTTTGCCTTCGCAAAATTCACATACTTTCTTTTTTCTTTTATACGGTTTTGACATAGCGTTCTCCTTTCGCTTTCCTTAAAACGGTAAATCGTCGTCATCATCAACGGGGTTGAATCCGTCTACCGGGATGCCGTAATTGCTATCTTCTTTTTCATACATAGCCGCATCGTTGCGTTCATAACTGCCACCGCCGCCACCTGCACGATCCGCCTTGCGCTCTAAAAAGACGATATCATCGGCGATCACTTCCGTCGTGTAGCGCTTCGTGCCATCCTTCGCATCGTAAGAGCTCACCTGAATCCTGCCGTGCACGGCAATCAGGTTTCCCTTGAATACGTAATTCTGACAAAGCTCCGCCAGCCTGCGCCAGACGACTACCGGGATGAAATCCGCCTCATACTCGCCGTCTTTGTTCTTAAAGTTCCGGTTCACTGCCAGCGTAAAACGGGCAACCGGAATGTTGGAGCCGGTATAACGCACTTCCGGGTCGCGTGTTAATCTGCCGATAAGTGTAGCTTTATTCAACATAGTTTTATAGACCCCCGATTAAACCTTATCCGTAATGATATGCCTGATAAGGTCTTCTGTTATATTGTATACACGTGTCATTTCCTGCAAAATTTCCGCATTTGCCGTAAACGTAATGAATACATAATAACCTTCTTTGTACTTCTTCTTGATCGTATAAGCCAAGACTTTTTTACCCCATTCGTTGACCTCAGTAATTTCACCGCCGCCGGCAGTAATAATACCCGAAATTCTGTCGAGGACTTCCTTCACTTTTTCTTCCGTGCTGTCTGGGGTTAGAACAAAGATTGTCTCATAAGCTTTCACAAGCTCACCTCCTTCTGGACTATTGGCTGCACAGGAAACTGTGCAGCAAGGATACAATCCTATATTATAACAAAGAAAACCGGAAAAGCAAGAAATAATTTATGGACTCCATCATTCATAAATAAAAAAATTCACTCATTTTAAAAACAAACAGATAAAACAGATGATATACCAAGACAAGCTACACCTCTGTTACACAATGTTCATATGGTATAAAGCAGGTACAATACGATGTTGCTGACCGCTCGTCAAATAAGAACTTTCTGCCTCCGGATTCTTGCCTTGCTTTCAGTATCGAATTTTGGTATAATAAGTTGCCTTGCGGTTAAAAGTAAGGCCGATTTAAAAAATCAGCAATAAAAAGGCAGGTGGACCTTTTGAGTACATTGATCATTTTAGGCGCGCAGTGGGGCGATGAAGGCAAGGGAAAATTGACCGATTTTTATGCCAAGAAAGCAGATGCCGTCGTGCGTTTTCAGGGCGGCAACAATGCCGGCCACACAGTTATCGTCGGCGATACGACGTATAAACTACATCTGGTTCCCTCCGGCGTTATTTGTGCGACGCCTTCCTATATCGGCAGCGGGATGGTCGTGGACCCCATCGCGTTGATCGAAGAGATTAAGACCCTTACAGACGGTGGCGTGGATCTGTCATGTATGCACATCAGCGCAAGAACCCATGTCGTCACTGCTTATCATAAAATTATGGACGGCATCAATGAGAACCGTCTGGAAAATAATAAAATCGGCACGACGAAAAGAGGGATTGGCCCGGCCTATGCCGATAAAGCCAATCGCATCGGTATCCGCATGCACGATTTGCTGGACGCTGAAGAGTTACGTTTAAAAGTATATCACAATGTAGAAAATGTCAACCTGCTGTTGACGAAAATATATGACCAGGAACCGATTGACGCAGAGACGGTTTATACCGATCTGCTCGCCTGTGGTGAAAAATTGCGTCCGTACATCTGCGATGTCGGAAGTGAGATAGACCAACTGATCAACGCCGGCAAGAAAATCGTCTTTGAAGGGGCACAGGGCGCGATGTTGGATTTGGATTTTGGCACCTATCCCTTTGTCACTTCGTCGCATCCGACAGCCGGCGGCGCCGTCACAGGTGTCGGTGTCGGGCCGAAATCGATCGATCGAATCCTCGGCATCGTCAAAGCCTATACGACACGCGTCGGCGAAGGGCCGTTTTTGACCGAACTAATGGATGAAACGGGCGATTTTTTACGCCAACAGGGCCGCGAATACGGCACGACGACCGGACGACCACGCCGTTGCGGCTGGTTTGATGCCGCTGTCGTAAAATATTCCGCCCGCTTAAGCGGTATGACGAATCTGGCGATCACAAAGCTGGACACTTTAACAGGCATCGAGCCGTTAAAAATCTGCACCCATTACGAACTGGACGGCAAAGCCCTGTCTTCTTATCCGGCTTCCTTAAAAGAGCTCGCACGCTGCAAACCCTGTTATGAAGAGCTGCCGGGCTGGACGGAGGACATCACAAAAGCGTCGTCCATCGACGAACTTCCTGTAAACGCACGACATTATTTAAACCGCATCGAAGAGATCGTCGGGGTGAAAATTTCTGTCGTCTCCGTCGGACCCGAACGCAACAGCACAATCATCCTTGATGAACTCTTATAACCAAATGGGCGGCTTGCTTCGCCCATTTATTATTGTCAAAAGAGGATAACTATGCAGAAAACCGGACGACTGATCCTCGTCGCTACGCCGATCGGCAATATGGCTGACTTGTCCTTTCGCGCGCTTGAGACGCTTTGCAGCGTCGATTTGATCGCAGCGGAAGATACGCGGCATAGCGGGAAATTATTAAAAGAATATAATATTCAGACGAAAATGATCAGCCTTCACAAATTTAACGAAGCTGAACGCAGACAAACACTGCTCCAGTTGTTAAGCGAAGGCAAGCAGATCGCGCTGATCTCCGATGCCGGAACGCCCGGCATTTGCGACCCGGGTGCCGATATCATACGCGCCTGTATCGCCGAAGAAATCGACATCAGCATCGTTCCGGGCGCCAATGCCGCCGTCAGTGCACTGGCTGTCTCCGGCCTTTCAGACAAGCCTTTTACTTTTCTCGGCTTTTTCCCGAAAAAAAGCCCGCAGGCCGTTTTAGATGAAATATCGGCCTCAATATATACGACCGTTTTTTACGAGGCGCCGCATCGCATTAAAAAAACGTTGCAGCTCTTTTCGGCCTCTCTGCCGTCGCGCCAGCTCGTTCTCGTGCGCGAATTGACCAAATACTACGAAGAAGTGCTGCGCGGCACAGCCGACAGCCTTTTAGCACATCTTCCGGCAGAAGTTAAAGGTGAGCTTGTCTTGATCGTTCAAGGTGCCGGTGAAGCGCCGCCGGAAATCGATCGGGAGGCGGCTTTAAGCCTCGTTAATGCCTTTCTTAAGCGCGGATACAAGCATTCTGAAGCCGTACGCCTAGCGGCAAAAGAACTGGGCATCAAGAAAAATGCTTTGTATCACCTGACATTAGATCAAGGGCTTTCCAACGAGGAGAACCCTGTTTCTGAATGAAATTATATTGTTTATAAAGCTATTTTTAGACTATAAGCTTGAATCTATCAAAGATGACTACAAGATAAAGGAAGACTGTACAAAAGATGTTATTTAAGAAAAAGAAACCACAAAAAACTACTGCTGAGCAAATCCGCTTGCTGACAAACTGTGATGACGACGCCGAACGCCAAATCATCATCTCTCTGATGGACGCATACGATATTGCTGTCTTCATCAAAGACCCTTTCAGCGACAGCGGCGATTACATCCAAGCTTTAACAGAAGAAATTTGCTATAGCCAAGAACTTTTCGTCCTTACCGACTGTTTTGAGAAGGCAAATACCGTTTTAAGCGATCACAAAAGAGAAAATCACTAGGTTGCTTGCCTTCGTTTTATGTATTTCACACTCCTAAACCAGATAAACAGAGGGGTTTTAAATTTACTTTTTGTATTACAAAAAGCTATTTAGGAAATAACTTGCTCTCCTATTATTTCCCAATTTTGTACAATTACATGATGTAAATTTACTTTTTGGGAAACAAAAAATCAAAATTTATGCATATGGTAATAATATGGCAATTTTACTTCAATTAAGGTTTTATTAAGGGAAATTAATGGGCAATATATAGGAAATAATATCTTAATTTTGCTCTATTAAAATACTTTTATCAAAATTCTACTTAGAAGAAAATCAGACCTTGTCCGATCAAATCAGTCTCTCGTTACATATAACGAACTATAATTTCCTTTATTTTACATCGTTTTGACTTTTTCACTTCTCTCATTAGCTTTTATTAATTGAATTTAGCATGCTTTTTCCTGATTTACATTTTAAGCTACTCTTTAATTTTACTTTTTTATTTTATACTTATTAGATATTAATTTTTATACAAGTGCATTTATCAGGGAAATATCTTCTCATTATTTCAAATTATATCAAATAATTTTTTAGAAAAGTATTTTATAGAAACTTTTTATCCTATTTTGTGCATAATTATTCTTATACACGCCTATATCTGTATTTTTTATGCAACGACGCAAAATAAGCCCTTTTTTACATTGTATCTATACCTCTATGTCTAAAAATGTCTTATTTCGCCTCTTCATTTTGTTGTTTTTTCACATGCTAAAGCAACCAGGCTGCAATCTTAATTGCACTATACATGCCAATGACATCCGCAAGCAGAGCAACCGGTAAAGCATAGCGTGTATTCTTAATACCCACGCTGGAAAAGTACAACGCACAAATATAAACCGTCGTCTCCGTAGAGCCCGCCATTACGCTCGCCGTTTTGCCGATTGCCGAATCCGGATGATAGGCAATAAAGATATCTGACAGGACAGCTGAAGCGCCGGAACCGGATATCGGTTTGACGATGGCCAACGGCAGGATTTCCGGTTGAATGCCGAGCTTGGATAGAAGCGGCGAAAGCAACGAGGCAAACAGATCTAACAAGCCGGAATCTCGCGCGACGCCAATAGCTACAATCACAGCCAATAGATTGGCAAACGTCCGCCCGACGACGGGAATTCCTTCTTTAGCCCCTTCCAGAAAGGCATCATAAACGGGCACTTTACGCTTTACACTGTACAGAATCACAAGTGCAACAAGTAATAATATGATTATTTCCGACATTTGACAGCCTCGCGTTTTTGTATCATTTTCACACTGATTATCCCGACTGCCGTTGTAATTGCTGTTGCCAATAAGATCGGCAACAAGACAACCGACGGCTCTGCGGAGCCAAACGCAGCGCGCAGAGAAATAACACCGAGCGGGATCAACTGCAGCGAGGTCGTATTTAGCACGACAAACATAATCATATCATCGCTCGCGACCGGCCCACAGGCCATCTCCTTCATTGCCGCCAGGCCAAACGGCGTCGCGGCATTGCCGATGCCGATCATATTCGCCGTCACATTCAACAAGATATATTCCGATGCTTTCGACGTTGTCCGGGGAAATAAAAACCGGATCACAGGGCTTAACAACCGCGCAAACTTCTCGATCAGGCCTGTTTTCTCAGCGATTTTCATCATACCGAGCCAAAACGACCAAATAGCACCATAACGAATGCACAGCATCGCCGTCTGTTCACAGCTTCCCACAATCCCGGCAAACACCTGTGCACTGGTCCCATTAAAAAACGAATACGCAATACCACAGCAAATAAAGATGGGAAATACTTTGTTCATCGTCAACTTTTCCTCATTTTTGTCATTATTATAACGATATTTGACTTCTAGCAAGATTTTCGTTATTATATCTATATACATTTTCAATGACACAAATGCCCATTTGGCAGGTATCGCTTTCTTATTTATCTATCTTATGTCAGGAGAATCACTGTGATGAAAGTCCTCGCAATCAACGGCAGTCCACATGAAAAAGGGTGTACTTATGAGGCACTTCAAATTGTATCAAATGAGCTGAAAACCTGTGCGATCGACTGTGATATCGTTCATATTGGAACGGACCCTATTCGCGGTTGTATAGCTTGCATGGCCTGTGCCAAAATGGCACCCGGGACACAAAAATGTGCATTTGATGACGACATCGTCAATGCGTTAATCGAACGTTCTCGCACTGTGGATGGCCTTATTTTAGGCACTCCGGTGCACTTTTCCGGCATTGCGGGCAGTATGAAGTGTGTATTGGACCGCTTTTTTTATGCCGGCAGCAAAGATCGTATCGGTTACTTGCCGGCTGGTGCCGTAGTCAGTGTTCGCCGAACTGGCGGAAGTACAACGTTGGATCAACTTTTACATTATCTGACGTATTCCAATATGCCCATCGCTTCTTCCCGATACTGGACCGTCGTCCATGGCAGCGCACCCGAGGACGTATCGAAAGACCTTGAAGGCGTGCAGACGCTGCGCCATATGGCCAAAAACCTGGCTTGGCTTATAAATTCCCTGAAGGACTATAAAGAATATATGCCCGAAATGGAACCACGCATCTCGACAAATTTTATTCGTTAATACAGGTCTCATTTTTTTAAATGAAATATGCTTCAATCATAATAAATATAGCTTTTCTTCATATTTTTACACTTCATTAGTTTGTCTGTCCATCTAATTGTTACGGTTATATGCCCTTAATTTTTATTAAGCGCATTTTGGCACTATAATTATTACTAAGGAGGACTTATTATGCAAAAACGCAACGCTATTCAATTAAACCCAAAAGATAATGTTGCCATGTGCATCGAGGAAATTAAGAAAGGCGATACGATCTTTCTTGCCGGCAACATCTCTTTTGTAGCCGAGACGGATATTCCTTTTGCGCACAAAACCGCCCTTACAGACATCCAGGCAGACGACGATATTACAAAATACGGTTATTCCATCGGCAAAGCTACGACCGCTATCAAAAAAGGTGAATGGATTCACACACACAATATCAAGGGAGGAAGCAGACTATGAGTGCTCTTACAGGTTACAAACGTGCAGACGGCCGCTACGGCATCCGCAATCACGTTCTAATCATTCCAACCGTCGGCTGTGTCAACGGCGTCATTCAGAAAATCAAGCAACGCGTACCCGGCGTCACGACGATGATGCACGGCTACGGTTGCGGCGGCAGAAGCATCGAAGACAATATCATATTGAACAAAACACTCTTTAATATGTGTACGCATCCCAATGTATACGCCGTGTTAATTTTAGCGCTGGGCTGTGAAGGCGTCGATTATAACAAGCTTACCGAACAAGTACGGCAATACGGGCAGCGCGTAGCCTTTATCAACGTTCAAGACGTCGGCGGCACACTCAAAGCCGTTGAAAAAGCTGCGCCAATTCTGGAAAAATATCTTGCGGAAGCAGAAAAAGAAAAGCGCGTACCGATAGACATGTCGGCCATCACCGTCGGCCTGCAGTGCGGCGGCAGCGATGCCTTCTCCGGCAGTACGGCAAACAGCTCCGTCGGCAAAGCCTGCGACAGGATTGTCGGCGAAGGCGGTACCGTTATCTTAACGGAAACGACAGAATTACTCGGCACAATGGATATCCTGAAATCTCGCGCAGCAACGCCTGAAATCGCACAGCAGATCGAAGAGTTGTTAAAAGGCCAATTTGACAAAGTCGAGCACACAATCGGTAAAGAACGCGCAAACTTTGTCATCTCGCCCGGCAATATGGCAGGCGGAATGTCTACAATTCAGGAAAAAAGCCTCGGCTGCGTCTGTAAAGCCGGCAGCACACCGATCAATGAGATCGTCGAATACTCCGCACGCCCCACTAAAAAAGGGATGGTCATTATGGATGCACCGGGATACGACATCGACTCTACAACAGCCATTGTCGCCGGCGGCAGCCAAATCGTGTTGTTTACGACTGGCCGCGGAAACCCTTATGGCTATCCGATCGCACCGGTTATTAAAATTGCTTCCACAAGCAAGCTCTATAACTCTATGGAAGACGATATGGACATCAACGCTGGCAAAGTCGTTGAAGGCGTCTCATTAGAAGAACTGGGACAGGAAATTTATGACAAGATCGCCGCTGTCATCAACGGTGAAGTTTCAAAACCCGAAGCCAATGACCAGTGCGGAACCTTTACAGTGTATACCTCTTCCGCCACGCTGTAGCCCGGCAATCTAATGACAAGTACTTATTTACACTTACTGTAAAAATAAAAGAGGCCTTTCGTTTTTCAACTTAAGTGCCTCTTTTTTTAATTATACCTCTTTACAATCACATATCGTGTTTATACATCGATATTTAGCATATTCCCAATTTAAAAAATACTCAATACATATGAAATCATTGACAAAACAAGCTTATTACTCCTTTCTATATAAAGTTTTAATTATATGATCAAAATACTTTATATGCTTACTTTTTCATATTCAAACCTTATTTTTTACTTGATAACACCTTTTGATGATAATCCGTTTTTCACTACTCTTTTAAAACAGTTCTCTTTATCTTTCTTTTTTCAGGCATCCATTTGCTAAATCACAACCATTCACTATAAC
>CALGIV010000150.1 GCA_937914785.1 uncultured Eubacteriaceae bacterium
TTTTCCTGCAGGTGAAAAGCGCGAAGCCTTCACAGAATAAACAATAAAGAAAAGCCAGGCAACAGACAACATTACAATGACCCCAAAGCCCCGCTTTCAAAAAATATGCTACCCAGAAATAAGCATTCAATTGACAATACCAAGAGTAAGATAAATGAAAAAGGCTGCTGCTCTACATTTAATTGTAAAACAACAGCCCCGGATAACTATGTTTGGGTATAGGTTTTATAAAAGGAATTTGATTTTCACAAATAGTTTAAAGGTACATTTTGCTGATTATTCAAAAGGCGAAGATTAATAACAACCGCAGTTATTTGAGCAACAGTCATTGCGTTCATTCCTGACGAAAAATACGCCGCGCGAACAGCAATTTCTTCTGCGACGCCTTGATCTGCGCCAACAGCTGCCACCACAACCGTTGTTGTTACATCCACAGTGGTTATCGCATCCGCAACCGTTGTTATTACAGCCACAGCCATTCTGATAACCACAGTTATTATCAAAACCGCAATTGTCAACTTGGTTAATGTCAACTGTGTACATATCCCAACAATTCATGCCTTTAATCATTCCTTTCTTCCGCACCGTTTTATGAGCGTTTACTAAGGGGACAAAATTGGTGTGATTGACGAAAGAGTGTATCTTGGATAAATATTAGCGTTAAGTGCTCCCAGCTCTTGTCCCCTTGTACTATCATACTATTCGGCCCGTCCAATACGGTTCCTGCTTGTACGAAATAAAGATTGATAACTTTTTAACAAATCATAAAGCCTAATTGTCGTCGCCGTACATCTCCTCCGTCAGTCTATCCAAACCATACGCCGCAGCCTTGCACAATGCGCTTAAATTTAATAAAAAATCCCACATTTCCTCAATCCTCACATACTCCCCGCCCGGTGAAAAAGCGGTCGGCATCTCTTTACCCGACATTGCCGCCGGCTGAAAGTTTTGAAAATCCAGTGCATATCCATCTCTTCTAATCATTGCGACCCTCCCATTCTTCTTACTTATTCTATATAATAAAAGGCCGCAACTTATGCAAAAATATATTGCCTGCCACTTGACAGACAAATACCCTTTTGTTAGAGTAGGGAATATTCCATACGGTGAAAGGAGGTTGTTCAATGGCCCATCCAATCAATCATAACGACATGCGCCATACGAATATCAAGACATTATTTAAGCGATACTTTATCGCTTCGTCTGCTACGATGCTTGTACGCGCCCTGCACTCGATGGCTGACGGCATCTTTATCGGCAACGTCGTCGGCGCCAACGGACTGGCCGCTATGAACATCATCCTGCCGCTATTATGCCTGTTCTTCGGCATCGCTGTTTTACTCGGCGCAGGCGCAGGCGCCCTATCCTCCATCCACATCGGTGAAGGTAAAGTTGACAAAGCGCGCAATATCATCTATGAGGCCGTTGTCCTCTGTATTGCTTTAAGCGTGCTTTTTTCCATATTCATTCTATTGTTTGCCGAAAAAATCTGTATCCTGCTGGGTGCAGACAGCACGACACTCCCTTATTGTGTCGACTACATCCGCACGATGTCGTATTTCTTTATTCCGTATTGCCTGACGACGACGTTGAATTTCTTCGTGCGCAACGACAACGCACCAAAGATGAGCTTTATTGCCATTACGGCAAGCGTTGCGGCAAATATCCTTATGAATTACATTTTTATGGTCCCGCTCAATATGGGTATGCGCGGTGCGGCACTGGCAACCGGCCTTGCACAGTTTGTCTCCGTCGGCTTGCTCTGCATTCACTTTATCCGCCGAAAAGGCAACTTTGATTTAAGATTAAACCGTGTAAAATTTCATTTTGGTGAAGTCCGGCGCTTTTGCGGCCTGGGGATTTCCAATTTTATCTACGAAATCACTTTTGGCATCATTACGCTGTTATTCAATCGCCTTTTAATGACGCTTGCCGGCCCATTGGGCGTCTCTGCTTTCAGCATTGCGATGTATGTAACGAATTTCTTCTTTTGCTTTTTGATGGGCGTTACAAATGCGATGCAGCCGATCATCAGTTACAACTACGGCGCTGCCCTTTATGCGCGCGTTAAAGAAACCTTTTATATCGGCTTAAAAGTCGACTATATCTTTGCGGTCGCCTTTACGCTGTTGGGCATGCTCTTTCCGCGTTATGTCGTTATGCTGTTCAACCGTTCGGATGCAGCGCTGATTGAGCTGGCTTCTTTCGCACTGCTCTGTGTTACGCCGATGTTGCTGCCCTTTGCATTCAACTCCTCCGTCAGCACGTTGATTCAGGCCATCGGAGATGGCAAACGTGCGGGCATTATCGCCTTATTGCGCGGGTTCGTATTCGTCCTGATCGCCCTGTACGTGCTGTCTTATTTCTTCGGTATCACCGGCGTATGCCTCGCCTATACAGCCGCCGAAGTACTGGGGCTCATCCCCTGTATTCTGTCGTTTAAGCGATTGAGAAAGGAGGCTTTGATATGAAAAAGACGGTTTTGATCACCGGTGCCTCCAAAGGCATCGGCCGCGCAACCGCTATGCTCTTTGCCGAAAAAGGCTATCAGGTTGTCCTCCACTATTGCACAGATGCCGACGGCGCAATGCGGTTTCACCACGATTTGTTGGAAAAACAACTGCCTGCAATGCTCTGTCAGGCCGACATCACCCAACGCGCTGATGTAGAGAATATGTTCTATCAAATATCATCAGCTTTTGGTTCTGTAGATATTCTGATCAATAATGCCGGTATCGCCCAACAAAAGCTGTTTGATGAGATTTCAGACGACGACTGGAACCGCATGTTCGACGTCAACGTAAAAGGAATGTATCACTGCACACAGGCCGTCATCAGTGATATGATCGCAAAAAAAGACGGATGCATCGTCAACATCTCGTCTATCTGGGGGCTGAGCGGCGCCTCTATGGAAGTGCATTATTCCGCCGCCAAAGCCGCCGTCATCGGTTTTACAAAAGCGCTGGCCAAAGAGATGGGCCCGTCCAATATCCGCGTCAACTGCGTCGCACCGGGCGTCGTCGATACCGCGATGAACGCTGCGCTTGATTCCGCAACCCTGGCCGCGCTGAAAGAGGACACTCCGTTGATGCGCATCGGCACACCGGAAGAAATTGCTCAGGTCATTTACTTCCTCGCTTCCGACAACGCGCGTTTTATCACCGGACAAGTCTTAAGCCCGAACGGCGGATTTTTGATTTAAGCGATCGCGCGCATTATAAGATAGACCACCGCGCTGATGAAAATAGCCACATCTGCAAAATTAATCACCATCGTTCTTTTTTTCAGGCGGATACACCAATAATCGATCACGCCGCCATAAAGCACGCGGTCGATGGCATTCGATAAGCCACCTGCGCAAATTGCCGCAAGAAGGCCAACGTAGATCATCTCTTCCTCTAAAAAAATACAATAAAATATGACGATTGTAATCAATAGTATGCTGAAAATCAAAACCAGCTTCGGCTTCGACTTTCCAACACCCCAAAAGGCACCTTTATTCTGCATCACGTACAATCGCGCACTGTTTTTAAGCTGTCGTCGATTCCCGAGGCCAATCTCTTTTAACACATAACGTTTGATCAACCGGTCGACGATCAACACTGGCAATGCTGTCAAGAGCAGTACCAGAATGCGCCAAAGCATTTCGTTCATTTCCACTGAACATCCAACTGCTTGCGCGGAACGCTGCGCTGATAAGTTACATCCGGATAGCCAAGCAGCATACAGGCGCAGATCTGCGCGGCGTCTACCTGCAGAAACGTCTGCGCCTCCTCACTATGCCCGATTGAGCGCTCGATAAATCCACTGAACAAAACACCCAGTCCCGATGCCTGCGCCATCAGTTCAATCGTCGAAGCCGCCAGCGAACCGCTTAAGCGCGATGGCGAAGTGACGATCAGCAATACGGGCGCGTCAAAAAACAACGCATCAAACGACTTGTCCGCCATCGACCGCTCGTAAAACGAACGAAACTTCCGAACGCGCCCCTCTTCACCGGCAATCTTCTTAAAAGCTTCGATCATATTAGCAAAGCCCTCCCAAATATACCCTTTTGCTGTTGGCAGACTTTCCTGCACGACCGTATACGAAACGTTTTGCGCATTGTTGGCCGTCGCCGTAAAACGGCCGGCCTGAAGGATCTGTTCGATTACCTCCTTTTCAACAGGCCGCTTCTCGTACTGGCGAACACTGCGCCGCATCTTAATCAGATTCAACAATCCCTGTGCGTCCGCAACTGCCTCTCCAACTTCAACAATCCCATCCTGCGGATAATCCGGCAACGTTACCGCGTTCTGAAGGCAGGCGGCAAAGCAATGCCCGCACTCCATACATTGCCTGCGCACTACAGCTTTGCCTGCTTCTATGTCAATATTCTGCGCAATGCACTCTGCTATGCACGCCCCGCAACCATTGCACCGCTCTTTATCGATTACTACCATAAAATCCCTCCTGCGAAATAAGTATCCTTAAAATTATCATACAGTAAAATAAAAGAAATACAATCTTTTCTTTCTCTGCTAACTATATTTTACCATCTTCAATAGTTTGCACAATAAGTGCATCGCTTTGAATTTATTTACTTTTTATATGTTATTCTGTATAATATTAAGATGTTTTTATTTTATCAAAAGGGCGTTAATTATGTTTAGAAACAAAGCTATAAAACAACTTGCTATAAAATCCTCTGATATGACTAAAATTGCACGACGCCATTCTGTAACTTTAGCAAAAAAACTTTTAAATGGAATATTGGTTGTCGATCCTTGGATTACAGAAGAAACAGAGTATGAACTTAGTAATTTCGATTGGAATATATCTTTTTCCAAATCGCCAACTACATTCCAATTATTCTTACAAGGACTAAATCCAGTTATGGATTTGACTTCTGCATATGTTTATACGTCAAACAAACAATATCTTCACCTCGCAGAAAAATTTGTTTTAAGTTGGTATAAGTATTCAAAAAATACTTTATTAACTAAAGAAAATGAATACATATGGGATCAACATTCAACTGCAATAAGAACTGAAGCTATTTTATATTACTTATTAATATCTACCGAAAATAACCTCATCAATAAAAAACACTACTTGTTAATCACTGAAATATTATTGAAGCATGGAACATTTTTGGCAGATCCACAATATTATTTGAAAAATGAGAATCATGGTGTTTTTCAAGATAAGGCTCTTCTCTATCTTGCTTATGCTTTTAACAACCAAAAATGGATTGATATTGCCAAAGAACGACTATTAACACAATGGAATTACCTATTTACTTCTCAGATGGCTTGTTTGGAAAATTCTTTTACTTATCAACGTATCAACAAAGATTTGTTTTTAGAAATCGCTAAATTCTTAAAAAATCAAGGCGATCCTTATGGCGATGAAATGATTAATAAGCTATGCCTTGCTGAAGATTTTATGGGTTATGCTTTAATGCCAAATGGTTTTAATGCTCCCTTTGGTGATAGCATAAAAGACGACTATTCAAATTGCATTTGCATTTCTGATGACGGTGTCCTTTCATACGCTTCGTCTAAAGGGAAAAAAGGGAAAAAACCTATTAATAAAAGTGTAGTTTATCCTGAAGCTGGATATTATTTTGCCAGAGAATTTTGGGATTCTGAAGATATCCAGTCAAAAGATCCTATCTTCGAAGATTCCATATGGACAATGTTCAAATCTGGATATAAAACAATAACTCACAAGCAAGCCGATGATAATTCTTTCATTCTCTACGGAAGAGGAGAAGATATTTTGGTTGATTCAGGTGTTTATAATTATATGTTCCGAGACCCTATTCGCCGTTATGTTCGCTCAGCAAATGCACACAATACTATAATCGTCGATGAAACATCATTTCCATTTTTACGCTCTGATTGTGCTGGATTAACAGGGATAGCCTACTATGCTTTAGACAAAGAAAACTGTTATGATTATCTTATTGGATATAATTGTCTATATTTGGGTGTAACACATTTTAGACATTTTATCTATTTCCAAGAAGCAATTCTAATTTACGATGAGATTAAAAGCAATTACCAACATACATTTTCTCAACTGTTTCATTTGGGCAAAAACATAAAAATCTGCGCTCACTCCGATGAGATGGTTTTAGCACAAATCGCAGACTCTAATTATTTTGTACGTATAAAACAACTTAATGTCAATCATAAGCCTTCACTAAATATTATAAATGGTGCAGATCCAAATGCTATATATGGTTTATTATCTGAAAATTTTAATGAATACTCTTATATCAATACTCTTAAGTTTGATATCCAAAGCCAAAATGTTAATTTCATAACTTTAATAACAATAGAAAATAATAAAGAACAAACTAATGACTTTTCAAATTATTATTTTGATTTTGAACACAAAAAATTTTCTTATATAAGCAAAAATAAAACAAACGATATATTTATTAAAAATATTGATAAATATGATTATGTATCTTCAAAAATAGGGGCATTGGATAATATTAAAATAGAAAATAAAGATGGGCAATTTGAATTTAAAAACGAAGTAAAATATAATCAACCTGTAGAATATGCTTGGTATATAATAGACAACGCATCAAAAAAAACAGTGTTAAAAAAAGGTTACAGCTCTAATTCAGTTTTTATGCTTGATTTTAATGCAATGGAGGGAAAAAATTATTCCGTACGCGCCTTCTCTTATAATAAAAAAACGAAGAAAAAAGCCACGCAAATTGTTGCACATATATTCAAAGAACATAATAAATGGAACTACAAAAGAGAATTGGAATTAGACAGCAATTGGCAAAATAATATGGAAATTTTGTGATTAATAACCTGCTTAATATCAGTATTATAATACCATTTCTACAATATCCAGAAAACAAAAATATCTATTGCAATAAGACTACTGAATTAGCTTCACTAATAAAAATCAACACTGTATATTGTTTCAAATAAAAAAACGGAAGAGATAAAGCAACATTACATAATACGACATCAAAAAATGAACAAAACTTTTAGCAGTACTGCTTGTATCATAACTCTGGCATCTGCGTAACGCCATTTGGCGTATTGTTCGTCAGAGACGGATGCATCCGACCGATGCACCAAACACCTTTGCCCTTTCACTCCTTTACCCCCAACACAGCGATAATGAACTGCGCCACATTCAGTTTTTTTCACAATGATGAATTGCAGTAAAAACCTCTTTTATTATTTAAGGAATGTCCAATGGGAACTAAAACAAAACCTCATAAAATTGAGTCACAAGCCAAAGATATCGTGCGAAGCAGAATTAACAGCAATAAAAATTACTCTGCGCTTTTTCGCGAGCTAACTGAACGCGATTATGGCATAGACGCTATAGTAGAGTTGTTTGATGATGAAGATAACCCTACAGGTAAATTTGCTTTGCTACAAATAAAAGGAACATCAAAAACAATAGTGCCACTGAAAAATAAACCCAACCTAATACCCTGCTCTATTTCAACGTCGAATGCAAGATATGCAAAACAAAATATAATCCCAGTAATTTTAATTTATGTTACTCTGAATAAAGCAGAGGGCTTTTATTTTGTATTTTTACAGGAATTACTGACTGATGACAATAAAGATAAATTAGATAAACAAAAATCTTTAACCGTGCATATTCCAATCTACAATAATGCACAAGAAGACTTAGCTCCTTTATTTGAAGCAATAAATGAATTTTATACGAAAAAGGCCTAATATTAGTCCTATTTCTCACCCGCCCTCCATAAGTGGACAGCGTTTTTTTCGCTCCTACTCTCTGTCCGCCGGCTATTCATTGACAAAGCTCGTCCTCCTCAAAATCGGCCCCGCAACGCCCTTTACCGATTACTTGAGCTTACGAATTTTGATGCTCTACCGCCAACTGCCGCCGACAACACAAAGAAAACAACTTCGCCGCATACACCCCGCAACCATTGCACCGCTCTTTATCGATTACTACCATAAAATCCCTCCTGCGAAATAAGTATCCTTAAAATTATCATACAGTAAAATAAAAGAAATACAATCTTTTCTTTCCCACAAAAACTAAAAGCTTTATCTGTTTTATCGATTCGTCCTCAAATACAAGAGGATTTTAAAATAACATTTTATTTTCAATCTGTTTTATGATATATTTATGACCATAAACAAGCCGTTCATTAAATAAGGAAAGCAGGATAGCAAATTATGCAAAACTTTGGTTACTCTATGTTATGGTTCTGGGTTAGCTATATCGTCGTGACATTAATTGGGATTTTACATACCACATTTAATATTTACGTATTGCATATGAAACCTATGGATAGCAACTCTATGGGCGAAGGATATGAGAAAACGAAACCTTTTCATCCTCTTTACAACATCATCATTTTCCCTGTTTTCGCATACCTGTATTTAAAGACACTAACTGCACCAACCATCACAGATGCAGCCCTTACAGGCCTCCTATGGGTGAGTATCACCATCATTTTTGACGTGTTTGGATGGGTGATCATCAAACACCCCTGGAGACTGTCATTTCGCGAATTTTACATTGAATATCAACCTTGGATCTCTCTGGTTTATCTGGCTATTTTCTTATCCCCGCTCGTCACCTTTGGCATAATGATGATATAAGCATAGGGCACACATTCTTTTATGACTGCAAACATTCTAATCTGCCATTATTAACACTGCTTTTTACATATCATCTTATGTTTGTACGCAGAGTATACTTATGTCATCAAGATATATAAAAACGGAACCCTGTTTAAAACACAGGCTTTCCGTTTTTTTATTCGATCCTTATCCCGCAATCACGCCAATCGATTGCAGCCATTTTTCACACAATGCAGGCCACTCACATACGACCGGATGATCCTGGGCAAGCCCTAATCCGTGCTTACCGCTCGGGAAAATATGCATTTCGTAAGACACCTTCTTTTCTTCCAGCGCTGAAGCAAATAGATACGTATTTTGTACCGAAACGTCCATATCGTCCGCCGTCGACCAGATAAATACAGGCGGCGTATCCGCCGTAACATTTTTCTCACTCGAAAGCAGTTCGATCATCTCCTCGGTCGGTTCCGGTCCAAGACACACCGCCTTAGACCTGTAATGTGCATACTCGCCCATCGTAATAACCGAATAGGCCAATATCAAAAAATCCGGCCGGCTGCTGATGCGGTCAATCGGATCTTTTGCAACGTTGAAGCAAGGTGCCCTCCGGCCGAAAACCCAATGATGCCGATCTGATCCGGGTCAATCTGATATTCATCCGCATGATATCGCAGATACCGGATCGCACGCTCCGCATCCGCCAACTGCACCGGATAGCCGTACGGCGCAATTCGATAGTTTAAAATAAAGGCCGAAATTCCGATAGAATTCAACCACCGCGCAATCTCTGCCCCTTCCTTCTCAACGGCTTTTGTAATATAGCCGCCACCGGGACAGATAATCACCGCCGGCCTGCGCTCTCCCGCCGCAAGCGCATAGTCTACTTGCAAGGTCGGCTTTTGTTTCAGATTACTTTTAAATAATCTCGAATACAGCAATCTGTCCTGAATGCCCAAAGCCTCATAACATGACCTTAACAACGCTTGATCTTCCGGCGCATAATACGGGATCTCCTCTTCCGGCCAAAGCTCTACCAAAGTGGCCGAAGCGTCGACTTGCACATTGATAAGCGCCTGCGCTTCCGCGTAAACCGCTGCAATAATCGCCACAACAAATACGAAAACTATTACAATTGCAGTTCTTGCTTTGTGTGCACTTTTCCGGCCAAACCGGACTGAATTTGCCATAAGCTCTCTCTTTCAATTTTGAATATGCTCAACTGATATCTTTCTAATTTCCCAATTTT
>CALGIV010000151.1 GCA_937914785.1 uncultured Eubacteriaceae bacterium
TTTCGCACCGTTTGCCTGATATAGCCTGCGGATACGGAATAATAATATCGGTATGACGATCGTCATATACTGCGCGAGCTTATTCGGGTTATTGAAAATGCCGCTGTATTGCACGATTCGAAAAGGCCCGAAGAACAGGCAGAGGAAAATAAAGATCGTGAAGAACCCGACTACCGCCTTTTCGAGCAAGACGACAAACGGTGCAAACTTTCCTCGATTGCCCCACACGATAAAGAAACAGGGCATCAGCACTAAAAACAACACCGCGTTCATCAGCCAGTCTTCGGAATACAAAATGCCGGACAACAAGATGAGCAGTCCGCATAAAAACCAAAGAACGGTCATCGGCTTGTTCAGATGTACTCTTTTCATTTTTCCTCTGGCCGAAAAGAGAATTGCAATGCCGAACAACAGACAGGCCGCTGCAAAGATATATAAATATCTGAATTTGATGCGAAAAGCATACTGGCCGATGATGCAGGGGATCATATTCAACAGAAAGAGCGCGACAATTACAACCCTGTCCCGGTTTTTATCCTTCATCCCCGCAAAAGGCCGCGTGAACAAATTTATAAAAAATATCAAAAAACTCTGATATGCATCTATGACTTTCATCGTGTAATTAACCTCGTAAACAATGCGATATTGGCTTTTGCATTTTTCATCCACGTGTATTCTGCTGCATCACGCATCGCATTTGTTATTATTTTGTCAAAATAGGCGTCTTCTTCAAATGCCTTTAAAATATATTTTACAATTTCTTCCGTATTATTCGGTTGGATCAAAATGCCGTTTTCTTCGTGCCGGATAATATCTTCAATGCCCTCACCTTTCGTGCCGATCGTAAAACAACCGCTCGCCATCGCTTCCAGATACACGATGCCCAATCCCTCAGGGCTGCTCGGCAATAAAAATACTTCACTTTTCCCCATCTGCTCAAGAACAGCTTTGTTGGCGATTTCGCCGGTAAAGACAACACTATCCGACAAATTCAATTCCGCACTCAGGCTTTTTAACGATTCTTCCAATACCCCTGTACCGATAATCGTCAGAGTCGCATCGGGATATTGCGCGAGCACTTGCCGGAACACATTCAGCGTAATATCGAAATTCTTTGCCTTAATCAAATGCCCGACGGATATTATACTGCGCGGCGTCTTTTTCTGCAAGGAAATATTCTTACTTTCAAATCCGTTGTGAATTACCGTCACGTGCAGTTCGGGCGACTGCGCTTTTAAAAGGCGCCGAAGCTTACTGCTTACCGCAACGACAGCATCCGCCCTCTTGCAAATACCGACGATATAGTCCGCCTTACCGGCCGCGATTTCAAGCGCCGTATCGGAGCCGTGCGTCGTGATGACGACGGGAATACCGTATGCTTCTTTGAGCCGCACGGCAAGGTTGCCTTCAAAACCGATCATATGCGCCTGAATGATATCCGGCTCAAACCCGCTTCTGCGGATTTGCAGGAACATCTTTTTAATTGCCCGATACGCCAAAGTATTGTTTGCACCGTATTTGCCATAATTGGATAAAGACAAATGCTTTACATAATACACTTTTACGCCGTCGATAATCTGTTCGCTCTTTCCTTTTATCTGCGCGTTTACCCCGCCCTTAAACCGCGTCATCGGACACAGCACGACGACACGGTGCCCCAGTTCTGCATACGTTTTAGCCTGGTCGTGCACAAACCGGTTATATGGGCTGCTGTCATACTGAAAGTGCGCGATAATGAGGATATTCATCTCTTTTCACCACGTATCGTTTCGACATACAACTCCTCATACGTCGCCGCGATATGCGTCCAATCAAACACATCGACCTTTTCGACGCAATTCGCTGCGATTTGCTCGTAATCCGCCAGGATGCGCTTGACGCAAGAGACCATTTCATCCACATTGTCGAATTTTGTCGAATAGCCGACGACGCCGTCGGCAAAATACTGGTCAAACCCCTGCCCGCGCGTGTAGATAACCGGCAGCGCCTGACTGAGTGCCTCGGCATAAACCAGACCGAATGTCTCATATTTCGACGGCATAATAAAAATATCCGCTTCGCGGTAATAGTCGACGATGGCCTCTTTTGGCGAGTACGGCGTATACGTCACAAAGTCGTATCGCGCCTCCAGGCCAGCGTACTTTTCTTCAACGATACGCCCGATCACGTGATAAGAGACATCGTAGCCCTGCTCAATCAACCGCTCACACACGCTGATCGTCGTGTGAATATTCTTATTATCCCGAAGCTCGCCGACGTAGATCAACCGCACCTTACCGTCCTGCGGCTTCTTCCGGCCGCCATACTTATTTTCAAGCCAGAAAGGATTGATGCCATTTGGAATAACGTATGACCTCTCCCTGAGCGACTGCCTGTCCTCAGGCGGAAGATAAGTCTCTATCGTATGATCGAGATAAGCGGGAGAAAGAAAAATGACCTTGGTGGCATTTTTTAAAATTTTTCTACCGAGGCCGCGCAAATGCACCATCCATTTGAAGAAGACGTTGACGTCTGTATTGCGCACTGCCACGATGTAAGGAATGCGGTACTCCAAAAACAGCTGATAAGCGATATATCCGTTTGAAAACAGAGAATGAGCGTGCAATACTTCATATTCCGCAACGTCGACCTTTTTTCGTATGTCGTCGTATACCTTCTTGTGTTTCAAATGAAAAAACGCCCTGTCTAGGCTCGTAAAACAAGGCGAGATGACCAGGGAATCCTCCCTGGTCAGTGGATTGTTTTCCCTGACATTGCAGAACACATAAGTTTTATGCTGCACCCTATCATCCAGTGCATCGAACAGTTGTTTATATAAATTCGTTCCCAGATAGTAAGAACACAGTTGAAGAACTTTCATCTTTTGTTTCAATGCCAGAAAAAATACGCGCATTGAACTCCCGTTTTATTGATTTGCCGGCAGCAAATTATGGCTCATGATACCACACGCCGCCCCCTTCGTCAAGTTTGCCTCTTCATTGAAAAAGTATCAGAAATACTCTTATGCAGTAATATTTTCTCACGTATCTGATGAAAATATGTTAAAATAAAGACAAGATTGATAAATCAAACGAATGGAGTATGCTTATGGACAGTATTTTCATTTTTGGTCATAAAAAACCCGATACCGACTCGGTAACGGCGGCCATCAGCCTTTCTTACTTAAAAAATGCGTTGGGTGAAAAAACAGAACCGAAAGTATTGGGTGCAATCAACAACGAAACGCAGTTTGTATTGAACCATTTCGATGTAAAAGAGCCTGAGTATTTAAACAATGTAAAGCTGCAAATAAAGGATTTAAAATACCATAAGGATTACTACTTAAATAATAAAAGCTCGATCTTCGACTGCTACGCTTACATGAACCTGCGCGATACGACCGGCGTGCCCATCGTCGATGAAAGCAACGCCTTAATCGGTCTGGCTACAATTAAAGATATTTCGCGCTACATCATCAGCTATGCCTCCAACTGTCTGAACACGTCTTATGAAAATATCTTAAAGTGCCTGGAAGCCGAAGCGCTGTCATGCTGCATCGATGAAGTGGCCGGCGAAGTCCTTACCGGCTCGTTTCAGCAAGCGGACGAAAATATCCGCTTAAACAGCGAGACGATTTTGCTTGTCGGCGACCGCATCGACATCATCAAGGAGGCGATCCGGCGCGGCGTCAAACTCATCATCTTAATCGACGGCTGGACGGTTTCGAAAGAGTTGATTGCCAAAGCCGATAAAAACCGCGTATCGATGATGACGACGAAGCTCTCGGCATTTGAAGCGACGCGTATGCTGGAGCTGTCGAACTATATCGGTATCATCTTAAAAGGCCAGAAACCCAAATGCATCTATGCCACAGACTTCGTCTCCGACTTTTTGGAACTGACGAACAAATACCACCACACAAACTACCCTGTGCTCGACAAAGACGGCCTGTGCCTGGGGATGGTGCGCTTAAACGATATTGCAAACAAACAGCAGAAACGCGTGATCTTAGTCGATCACAACGAAGCCGGACAAAGCGCAGACGGCCTTGAGGAGGCTGAAATCGTCGAAATCGTCGACCATCACAAGCTGGGCGGGCTGGAGACCAAAGCACCGATTAGCTTCGTCAACCGCGCTTTGGGAAGCACAAACTCGGTCATCTATCTGCTATACAAGGAAAATGATATTCTCATCCCGCCTTATATCGCCGGATTGATGCTGTCGGGCATCATTTCAGATACGTTGTTGTTCAGCTCACCGACGACGACGGAAGAAGATAAAAAAATCGCCGAAAAACTGGCTCAAACTGCCGATATCGATATCGAAGCGTATGGGCTTCAAATGTTAAAAGCCGGCACGTCACTAAAAGGATTTACGAAAGAAGAGATTCTCTACAACGATTTTAAAGACTTTAACATCGCCAATAAAAAAGTCGGCGTCGGCCAGGTCAATACGATGAATTATGCGGAGATTGAGGCGGAGCTGGAGGACTACATCGCGCTTATCGACGAGACGGCAAAGAAAGAAGGCTATCACTTGATGGTGCTGTTCTTTACCGACATCTTAACCAACGGCTCCTATATGGTCTATAATGTTGCCGGCGAAGAAACGCTAAAAGGCGCCTTTAATATTACAAAACTCAGGCAAGGCCATTTCCTGCCGGATATTGTATCGCGTAAAAAACAGATTATTCCCGTGATTATGGATGAGATGAACTAAGAGGCAAAACGATGAAAAGTGGAAAGATAAACGACGATGTGCTGCGGCATATCGTCTTTGATAAAATCAGTGCCCGGCGCGATGAGGTACTCGTCGGCAGCGGCACGGGTATCGACAGCAGCATTATCGACTTGGGCGGCGATCTGCTGGCCATTACTACCGATCCGGTGACGGCCGCCGGCGCCAATATCGGTAAAGTCTGTGTCAACATTTGCTTAAACGACCTGGCCGCTTCCGGCGCAGAACCCGTCGCCATTATGGTCACGCTGCTCGCCCCGCCCGGCACAGCGCCAAAAGCGCTTACCGCTCTGGTCGAAGAAATTGACACAGAGTGCGTCAAACTGAACATTCAGTTGGCCGGCGGACATACCGAAATCACCGATGCAGTCACGCGCATCGTGCTTTCTGCCACTGCGGTCGGGCGCAAAAGCCGCCTTTCTCCGGCACGCGTTACAGCCGGGGACTGGATCATTATGACAAAAGGCGCTGCTTACGAAGGCAGCGCTATTATTGCACACGACTTTGAAGAAAAGGCATTATCCGTCTTGACCGATAAGCAGACCGACTTTCTCAAAGGGCTGATTGATGCGCTTTCCGTCGTGCCCGAGGCCAAGATCGCACTGGCAAACGGCGCGTTGCTCATGCACGACATCACGGAGGGCGGTGTGCTGGGCGCGGCGTGGGAATTCGGTCAAACGGCGCAAAAAGGCGTTGAAATCCACTGCGATGATATTCTCATTCATCCGGAGACCACCACACTCTGCCAGGCGCTGAAACTGGATCCACTGCGCTTAATTTCCAGCGGTGCACTGCTGATTGCAGCGAAAGAAAGCGACGGCCGGCAGATCATCGACGCTCTTGAAAAAGCAGATATCCCCGCTCGGAAAATTGGTATCTTTACAGATGACAAAAACTGCTACTTATCCGGCGCAAAAAAATATCCTCTAAATCAGCCCGGACCGGACGAGTTGTATAAATTATTCGTATGAAGTGATAAAAATAGGACAAGATTCATATATTGGCAACAGGAGGTGATCGCGATGAAAAAACTCATCCCCCTGTTGCTGCTTGCATTTATCCTGTATTTTACGTATAATTATTTTTTAGGCGCGCTGGACAACCCTGCTGTCAGTAGCAATGGTAACAATAATTCAACCGCCGGAATCGATAAAACAACGTCTCCACAGGCAAACGTGCCGGCTATCGATGCGCCGCCGGCCATCAATACGACGACTATGTTTTATCACACGGTCTATTACGCCGACGCAGAAGGCCATCTGGTGCCCGTGCTATGCACCTTTGAAAAGACACCGTCGCGCGCCAAAACAGCGCTTTCAGCGCTTGTCGACAACGCGCAAAACACGCAACAGATAAGCCCTTACGGCCTGCGTCCAACCATTCCGCAGGAAGTGACGATCTCGCTTGCGCTGAAAGAAGACGGCCTGATCAAAGTCGGCCTCGGCGCCGCAGTGATGCAGCTTGGCGACCCGGCTAAGGAGGAAGCACTGTTGAAAAGCATCGTCTACACGCTCACGGAATTCGACAACATTTCTGCAGTCGAATTCTTAATCGGCAGCCGGCCGGCAACAAGCCTTACCGGCGGCACGAATGCCTCGGGCACATTCCGCCGCGAGGACATCAACAGCACACAGGAAAAGAATACTTACCGGACAACCCTGTACACCTACGGGCTGTATTATCCGGATTACTATTTCTACCCACAGACCGTCTATACAGAAGAAGCCTGCTCAACAGTGGACGATATTCTTGCACTGTTGACGGCGCAGAGCACTTTTATCTTGAATGCGGACGATATCATCATCAGTGACACAATGACGCCGCAGCCAACTGTCGAGATTAGAAATACCAACTTATCGCAGGCGGAATTGACGGCTGTAAAAAAATGTATCCTGCTGACATTGCAGGAAAACACCAATATCAGTTCATGTACGATTCACGACGGACAACGCGTGGATACCTACGCGATGCCGATCGTCGCAAATATGCTGTAAAGGAGCAAGCATGCCCAGATTAGACAACAGAAATAATAACGAACTCAGGAAAATTGAAATCACGCGCCACTACACGAAATTCGCTCCCGGCTCCGTGCTGATTTGCTTTGGCGAGACCAAAGTGATCTGTACGGCTATTTACGAAGAAAAGGTGCCGCCTTTTTTAAAAGGCTCCGGCCAGGGCTGGATCAGTGCCGAATACGCGATGCTGCCCTCTTCCGTTACCGTGCGCAAACAGCGCGACATCAACAAAGGGCGCCTGGATGGCCGCAGTGCAGAAATTCAGCGTTTGATCGGTCGTGCTTTGCGCTCCGTCGTCAATTTAAAAATGCTTGGTGAACGCACGATCTGGCTCGACTGCGACGTGTTACAGGCCGACGGCGGCACACGCACTGCCGCGATCACCGGCGCATACATCGCGCTCCGCGACTGTATTGATCATATGACCAAAATGAAGCTTTTGAAAACTTCGCCGCTTCAGTGTGCTGTCGCCGCGATCAGCTGCGGCATTTTAAACGATGAGGTACTGCTCGACCTGTGTTACAGCGAAGACAGCGAAGCACAAGCCGATATGAATATCGTTATGACGGATACCGGTGAATTCATCGAAATGCAGGGCACCGGCGAAAAGCGTCCGGTCCGCTACGACGAACTGATGGACATGCTCGATATGGCCAAGCTCGGCATCGAGCAAATCTTTTACCATCAATACAACGCGCTGGAAAAGGAGTAACCCGATGGAAGTCGTGCTGGCAACGAACAACGAACACAAAGTCGAAGAACTGCGCGCCCTGCTCAAAGGCCACACCGTCTATTCGCTTCAGGACGCCGGCATCGACATCGACATTGAGGAGACCGGCAGCACGCTTGAAGAAAACGCACTGATTAAGGCAAGAGCCGTGCGCCAATATACCGATAAGGTTATTCTCGCAGACGATACGGGGCTGTTCGTCACCGCACTCGACGGTGCGCCGGGTGTCTACTCCGCGCGCTATGCCGGAGAAGACGCGACATTTGAAGATAACAATATCAAACTGCTTAACGCCCTTTCGGACAAGTCTGACCGCAGCGCAGCATTTATCTGTGCAATTGCCATTTTAGCGCCGGGGCACGGCGAACATATCGTCCTGGGCAAAACGCCGGGCGCGATTGCCACTGCGTATGCAGGCGAAAGCGGCTTCGGCTACGATCCGATTTTCATCGAGCACACGACCGGCAAAACTTATGGCCAGATGACGCCTGAAGAGAAAAACCGCTGCAGCCACCGCGCGCTTGCGCTGCAAAAGGCAGCATCCTACCTCGACAGCATCGATAACAAAACACTGAGTGAAACGAAAGTTCTCGTCGTCAGCGACACGCACAACCGTTTTGAAAAGCTGAACGAGATCGCCTCACGCCATCAGAATGCCAATGCAATGATTCATCTCGGCGACGGCCTGAAAGAAGCTTACGACGTCGCAAATCTGCACAACATGCCGCTGCACTGTGTACGCGGCAATAACGACCATTATCACCGCGATGCATTCGAAAAGACGATTACTCTGGACGGGCAAACGCTGTTTTTAACGCACGGGCATCAGTATTTTGTCGGCAAGGCGACCGATGTGCTCCTAAGCCGTGCAAAGGAGAAAAAGGCCGCCGCGGCGCTGTATGGCCACACGCACAGGCCGCAAAACGAATATATTGATGGTGTGCTTCTGTTTAATCCCGGTTCCATCGCGATCCCGCGCGGAAAAAGCGCGGCAAGCTATGGGATTTTAACGTTGTCGCAGCGCGGTATATCCGCCGAAATCATACCCCGATGAGCACCGCCGGGATTTAAAAGAATTAAAACAATATCTATTGACATAATATAGAAGATATTATAAAATGTTTGAGCTACTTCAAATGCGGGTGTAGCTCAGTGGTAGAGCCCCGGCCTTCCAAGCCGGTCGCGAGGGTTCGATCCCCTTCACCCGCTCCAAAAGTTATGCGCCTGTAGCTCAGTTGGATAGAGCAACGGCCTTCTAAGCCGTGTGTCCGGGGTTCGAATCCCTGTGGGCTCGCCATAATTTTTGAGAATGGGGCATAGCCAAGTCGGTAAGGCAACGGACTTTGACTCCGTGATTCGTAGGTTCGAGTCCTGCTGCCCCTGCCAGCTTCAATCTTATACAAGCTTTACAAAGGGGTATCGCCAAGCGGTAAGGCAATGGACTCTGACTCCATCATGCGTAGGTTCGAATCCTACTACCCCCGCCAAAAAAACAGGAAAAATGCAGATTGGCAATTGACAAGTGTATATTTTCTTTATATAATGTGTAAGCTGTGTTTTAAAACGGCAAAGTGACCCATTAGCTCAGTTGGTAGAGCACCTGACTTTTAATCAGGGTGTCCCGCGTTCGAGTCGCGGATGGGTCACCATTTAAAAAATAGTACAAAAGGTTGATG
>CALGIV010000152.1 GCA_937914785.1 uncultured Eubacteriaceae bacterium
CGACCAGCCCTGACCACAAAGCTTTTTTATTTCTCTCTCCGCCCGGCTCCCGCTTCACGGCCATACGAGGCAGCCCTTTTTTAAAAGCCGCCTTGTGCGGCCGCGCCGCACTGCCGTTAAAACGGCATCATATCCACTTCCCCCACAGGGCGAAACCGCCTTTCCCACTCCGCAACGATCGACTGCCAGTCCTGAATATCCAACGCTTCAACAATCCGACTCAAAACAGCGATGTTTTCTTCACTCACGTTCATCTCCGCAATCTGCATCAACGCTTCAATCGTGTAGCTCTTCGCCACATCTTCACCCTCACCCGCCGTGACAATCACATCGACGCGTGGATAATAAAACTCACTGGGCAGCTCCTCAAACAACACCGCACCCGTTATTTCATCGATCATCAAATTGCCGTCTTCATCCAATTTTGGCTGGCGAGACGGCGTTCCTTTACGACGGCGCAAATTGTCTGCATTAAACGTAAAGAGAATATCGCCCTGCTGCTCATCAAGATTCGCCCCGGGCATCAAAGCCTTTCTGCGGCGTGAGGCATTCACGCCGATAAAAATCATACGCTCATCATCATAAAACTCCAGCACACTCCAATCAATCAGCTCAAACAGCCGCTTATAACCGTTCAGCCTGTCCACCGTCTTAATGCTGCGTTGCTGCTGCGCATCCGCGCGCAGCTGTGCCAGCCCGCTCGCTGTCGTTACCTTTGTCGGCTCTTTGCCGATATTGCTGTCGTAATTGCGCGTCGTACGCTGAATCTGATTTTGCAGATACTGAATCTGTGCCATCTGGCTGCTCAAAGCCGAAAGGCCGCCAAGCCGCCGAATACCGCCTGCACGCCCGTCGCGCACACTGATGACGCTGCCCGGCGCATTCTCAATTTCCGTGCCCTCCTCAAGCGCATTCTTCTCCGCGATAATGATATCGTTGCTCGTAAAAGCCGCATTAATCAACCCATACAGCAGCGCGCGGTCCGCACTGTCGATCAACGGAATAATCTGCTCAATCTCGCTGCGGTTATAAAACTGCTCATTATCCCGAATGCGAAATAAATGTACAAACGGATAGCTTTTATTTTGCACGCCCGTCTTAAGCCAATATCGCTCAATATGCTTAAATTCTTCACCGCCGACCGACATACTGCAGCAAATATCCCCTTCCTCATCGCGATACCAATGTTCCAGCACGCTCAATACGTGCTCTTCATTTGCCTTGCTGCCCTCGCCTGCAAAATCCCGGCCGGCAATCCTTTCCAGATCAATACCTGCCGCTTTGATATCCTCCCCATAAATGCGTATCAACTGCCGCACATGCATCGGATACAGAAAATCAATATACTCACACCCGTCCAGCGAAGATGCCGCCGGATCAAAATAAAGTTGTTCCGACGGCACTGTCATGATGCGAATATCGCCGCATTCGCCCATCGACTCGTCGTAAAACACCTTGATAAACGCATCCCCGTCGATCAACATTGCGCGCTCACTTAACGAGATCTCATCCTCATACGCATTGTTGTTCAGCACGAATTTCACTGCATACTCACGCTGTTTGGCGCGTATTCCATCCAAATCGTCATCGCGTCCTTTAAACACCACCGACGGCATCACAGGGTTAATCTGACTTTCCACCTGAATAAATGCATCCGTAACGCAAGCGTCAACAGGCGGCATCCCACTTTCCTCCAGATAACCGGCTACTTCGCCAATCGCCTCGTGCGCCCCTTCATAATAACGCCGCATACGCTGCCAATACACTTCACGCTTACCGCGCTTGCTGCGCGCCTGCACCAAAAGTGTCAGTGCCGTCTGCTGGCGCCCTTCTTTTGTCGAATACTCAAAATCCATGCTCATTTTTCCTTTCGCCTGGTTTTCACACCGTTTTTTTCCGGCGTTAATTTATCGATCAGCTTTTCTGTTTTTAGCCGCGGCGTGCTCAGGCGCACAACCTGCTGCGGCCGGATATACTGCGCGATCGCCAGCGCAATCACACAGTCATCATGCGCGCCGTAAGCCGCCTCGGCCCGCCCACGCTCATTGCGCACAAAGCTCAACATCTCCTCAATCGTCTGGCGGTCATTTAAATTCTGCGCCTGCTCACGCACTTCTCTTACCAGGCCGGCTATAATCAGCGGACGCGTCGCCGACGTCGTGCGGAACCCATAACTTTGGCTTAAACGATTTGTATACGTATCGACCCGCTCGCGGATATACTGGTGCGGATACGACAGCTGTGCCAGCCTCTTTACCGGAAACGTCGAAAAATTTGTCTCCACGCCGATCAACGCATCATTATAATAACGTCCCAGACAATACAGCTGTTCGGCAAACACGTCCTCATCTGCCTTCAACACCATAACGGCCACCTGCATTCCCGACTCATTCTCCAACACCTGAGCGACAAAGTTATCCCCACCCTCTCCCGCCGTATCTGCCCCAATCACATAAGCAGCCGTCTTCTTCGGCGCCTCATAAATGCGCACCGGCCCGCCATCCGTCTCCATAAATCTAAAGTTCACAATCCCCAATCCATCCGTCTCATAGTCGAAAGCGCCCAGAACCGGCCGCGGCAGATACTCCAGACGCGCCGACAACACCGACGCCGCAAAAACCGTTCTGCCGCTGACGCCCCACTCGTTTAAACAATACACATGGTAAAAATACTCATCGACCCCTTCAATCGGTTTTTAAGTGCGCAGGCAGTGCGGGTTTTGGAGTCGTTTAAAGGGGTCGATGAGCATTTT
>CALGIV010000153.1 GCA_937914785.1 uncultured Eubacteriaceae bacterium
GACCTGTAGCCGCTTTCTTTGCCGATTGTATTATCGGCCCCACCGCAGGCTGCCATTGAAAAGCATAGAATAGCCAGCAGTAAAAATACCAGCACTTTTTTCATTTTAGTTTCTCCTTTTAATCGTTTTCTTTAATTATACCTGAAGTTTTATTCTGTGTAAACGCAGAACACGAAATGTGTTGAGTATGACAAAACCCCAGCAATGTTTGGTGGGGTTTTGTCGATTGAAAATTACGATGTTGTGCAATGATCAGATCACCGGACCTTTGACGTAGATATCCATCGATTTGGTATACTTGATCTCTTCGCCTTTGGTCACCTCGCCGGAAAGCACGCGCAGCAGTTGTGCGAGCAATTCTTCGCCGACTTCTTCGATGGAGGCCTTGCCCTCAATGATGCGGCCGGCGTTGACGTCCATATCGCGGCTCATACGTTCATAGGTGTGCGGGTTGCCGCAGATTTTGATCACGGGCACTGTCGGAAATCCCTGCGGTGCGCCACGGCCTGTTGAGAACATCATACATTGTGCGCCGGCAATGGCCATACCGGTCAGTACTTCGATTTCGCGCCCAGGCGTATCCTTAATCCACAGCCCTTGATGCGGCGGCATCGCCGTATAGTCCAGCACGCCCTGAATGGGGTGCGTGCCGGATTTGACGATGGCGCCGAGAGACTTTTCTTCGATAGAACTCAAGCCGCCTTTGATGTTGCCGGGGGTCGGCTGGCCCTTGCGCATGTCGACACCGACGGACTTGGCCCTGTTTTCCATCGCGAGTACGAGGTCTAAAATATCTTGGCCAACTTGCGGCGTGACTGCTCTGCGCGCGAGGATATGTTCGGCGCCGATAAACTCGGTCGTCTCGCCAAAGATGACATTGCCGCCCGCATCGATAACTTTGTCGGCCACGTAACCGATGACGCAGTTGGACGCCAGCCCGCTCGTCGCATCGCTGCCGCCGCACTTAATGCCCATCGTAAAGGTCGACAGGTCGGCCTCTGCACGCTGCATTCCTGTAATCTGCATCGCAAGCTTCTGCGCTTTATTGATGCCGTCGGCAATAGCCGCGGACGTGCCGCCGATTTCCTGTACTTCGACGAGTTCAACCGGTTTGCCGCTCTGGCGAATCTCTTCGACGATGCGCTTGACGTCGGTGCCTTCACAACCGAGACTGACGACGAGTGCTGCGCCCGTGTTCGGGTTTTTGCCCAGCCCGATCAGCGATTCCGTGACGATATCCAGATCGGGTTGAAGCTGACAACAGCCCTGATGGTGGAAAAAGCCCGTCGAATTTGTCGTCTGGGCTACGATGGCCTCGACGACTTCATTGACACAGACGACGGACGGAATGACGGCGACGTAGTTGCGCGAGCCGACTTGTCCGTCCGGACGGTGGTAGCCATAGTATTGATACTTGCTCATAGGGGCCCTCCTTAAGCCAGATCGCCGCGTGCACGCATACTGTCCAGATTATGTACGTGAACGTGGTCTCCGATGTTAATTTCCTTTGTCGCTACGCCGATTTCTTCGCCGTATTTTGTAATCTGCTGCCCGATGTGTATTTTCGTAAGTGCTACTTTGTGTCCGTACGGGATGTCGCTGAGCACGGTCACTTTTGTAATATCACCTTTCTTGTCCCGGATTTCAACTTGGCTGCCGTCGGCCACTTCCGCGAACAGCGTGGCAACGTTATCATCATCGTGAACTTTTAATGCAAGAAAAGATTCCATCTGTACCTCCTGTATAAATTGATATCTGTGTCGTGAACTTCGACAGATACGTTTGTTTATATTTTAAAGCATTCTATAGATGAAATCAATGAAATAAAAAACTGTTAGCACAAAACGCTGCTTAAAGCTTTTAAAGTGTATTTGGTTTCGCGACACCTCTTCTATTTGCTACAAGAAAAAAATCCCCTTGGAAGCGGGGATTTAACTTAAAGGTCCTTTTTGTTTTTGTCGAACATCTCGATGATTTCGGCAAGTTGCTTTTTCTGCTCTTTCTCATCGCGCGATGGCGATTCTTCTGTTGCGCCAAAGTCTGTAAAGCCCATTTCATCATCGGCCTTTGCATCGGATTTTTCTTCTTCGGCTGCCGAAAATTCAGGCAGTTTCAGCGGGCTGTCATTTAATGAAGACAGCATGCTGGTCATACCGCGCAGCGTATTGATCTGATCAAACCCGACAATCGGCGCAAGTACGTCTAACAGAATATCGGCCTTGTCTGCGCTGTCGTTTGATGCTTTCATACGCTCCTGCATCCGGCCAAAGCGTTCAATATTCTTCTTTGTGTCGTGAATGCGGTTGACGGAATGGCGCATCGTGTGTACGCGTTCGCTCGCACTTTTGTCCAAGTGCGGTTCAACGGATTCCAAAATATCAAACAAAGCGAGGCTGCCGGCTGTGTTTTCGCCTTCACCCAGGCGAATTGTGCCG
>CALGIV010000154.1 GCA_937914785.1 uncultured Eubacteriaceae bacterium
TATACCAAATCACCATCTGCTTTGTCAACCCTTTTCTTCGCTTTTTTAACCTTTTGGTAATAAATAAAAATTTAACAAGTAATAAATGCTCGTAAAATGACTTTAAAGTATAATTTTACTCTATTTTGTTTAATTGTTTAATATAATAATAAAGTATAAAAGCCTCGTTTCCATTACGAGGCTTTTATCGTATTTAAAACTGTTTAAGCACTGATCGTTTATTTTTGTTAGAGCATTGTCCTCTTCGCTTTGTCACGCTTTTTAATATTCGCAAAACCGAAGATTGCCAGCGGAATAATCATTGCAATCCAGTTATAAATCCCGAGATATTTATAAGCGACCTGAACCACCCACAACAATCCAAACAGAGAAACGCCCCAACAAACACCCAAGCTCAAAACACTAATAATGGACTTACGGGCTTTTTCGCTCTTCATCCTTTTTAATATATATGGATTTAATCTTTCGACAATGCCGAATGTCATTCCAACACCGGTCGTAACGAGCGCTAAGAATAATAAGATCGGATACAACACTGACAATGCCGGGATTCCCAGCGAGTTAACCATATAAAGCGTTGGCAGTGTTCGCGCAGCATCATTTTCCCAAATGCCGGGCATACCAGCAAACAACAGCAGGCATACGCCGCTTAACATCACGACATTTAAGATAAAGCCTAGAATAACAGCGCCTTTTGACTCTCTTTTCGATTTCGCCCCTTTAAACGAAGACGACACGCCGCCGATGATTGCCATTTGGAACCCTGCGTACGTCAATGCCCATAACAACGCATTACCAAAGTTCCCTTGCGTCGTTGCGCCGGCCGCACCTGTAATCGACCATTTTGCCGCTTCAGGATTGACGTAACCTTCTCTCATCAGCTGTGCAATCGTGCCGGAATTCTTCACGACTCCGGCAATTAACACGATCAGTACAATTGCAATGATCGCAACCGTCATAATCATCGCATTGTTGCGCACAACTTTTTCACCAAAAATACAGAGTACCGTAATAATGACAAACATCAACACAGAACCTACCCACATCGGCCAGCCAAATTGCTGATTGCCGAGATTTGCGCCAGCAGAAATACAACCCGCCGTCGCTGCGATCGTCGTAACGACAATTGAAATTTCGATCAATACGGAACCCAGGCTGCCGATCGGCTTATACGCCTCTTTCGACCAAGCGTGATAGTTCCATTTATCCGTTTGCCGCGCCGTTTCCATACCGACATAATAAATTGCCGCGATAATAAAAATAGAAATCACCGGCAATATCCAACCATACCAACCATGATTTGTAAAATATTGGAGCTCTTGGGTTCCAGAAGCAAATCCGGCGCCACAGTGCGTGGAAAACCACACCGTTGCCGCGCCGACGCTCACGGAAGTGAACATCTTTCCGGCTTTCTTTGTTTTCTCCATTTTATCCTCCTATTACCATAAAGAAATAATTCCTGTCTGCTCTTATATATTATGCCAACTTGTGCTTAAACAGCTTCTAAACGATACTAAATTATTTATTTGACCCGAATTGTTGATCGTAAGTATCTTGCAGAATATGTGCAAACTTCATAATAACTTCATTATAAGGCGTCGGTATACCCATTTCTTTTCCGCCGCGAACAACTGCGCCATTTAGAAAATCCACTTCCGTCGGACGCTTGTTAATGATATCCTGCGTCGCCGAAGGATAATGGTCCCGCGTCGCAGGCAGCAATTCGTCAACATAGGCACTCCAGGCCTCGTCAAAAGTAATACCGATACCCTTCGCATTTGCCACGGCAACAAGCTCTCTGGCAATATTCTCTTCGAT
>CALGIV010000155.1 GCA_937914785.1 uncultured Eubacteriaceae bacterium
ATGCCGTTTGGCGCTGTATTCCAGTATGAAGCGGAAAGGATTAAAAACGACAAAAAAGAGATTATCCTCTACAGTGCAGGGATTGTCGCGAATTTGATCGCAGGGATGACAATGTATTTGATAAACACGTCGCGCGGCAGCATTTATCTGGAATATATTACTTATTATAACTTTCTGATTGCTTTGCTGAACTTGATTCCGATCTATAAGCTGGACGGCGCCTACATTTTAAAACATGCGCTGAATGCTGTCTTTAAAGAGGACAACACCGTTTTGACGTATGATATTTCGCTCGTCATCAGCGGCCTGCTCGTCGTACTGAATATCTATTGCTTCAGTATTGGGTTTATGATCATAACACCGGGCGTAATGGGCATATTTGGCATCGTCAGTACGCTGATGCTCAAGCGTCAGCCGCAAGTTGTGCGCAGCGCAAAGTTAAACCGGCAAATCATTACGGTACACGAAAACATGCGCATCAGCGAGATTATGAGGCGTTACGATTTTGACCAAGACGCGATTTTTAAAGTAAAAGATAAAAATAAGCGAACGATCGATATGATTATGGCACGCGATGTCATAGAAGGATATAAACGCTTTGGTATTTATGCGACGATCGGCAAAGTCGTACAAGCAAAGCGCGGCAGGCTTTACAACGAAGAGTTGAATTGATATAATTCATTTACTATGGATAATCAGAATAAGACAGGCAGTCAGACGATTAAGAAACGCGTTGAAGAGCAGTTGTTGTTAAACGTGCAGAAGCCGGGGCGCTACATCGGCGGCGAAGTTAACAGCATTTTAAAGCCGATTACGAAAGAGCTTGTACGTTTTGCTTTTGCTTTTCCCGATATTTACGAGGTTGGGATGTCGCACGTTGGATTAAAAGTGCTTTACCACGCACTAAATGCGCAGGAAAACATCTTTTGCGAACGCGTCTTTGCGCCGTGGACAGACGCGGATAAAGTGATGAAGGAACAGAAAATCCCGCTTTTCAGCCTGGAGACGTTCACGCCTCTTGCGGATTTTGATATCGTCGGCTTTACCCTGCAATATGAAATGTGTTATACGAATGTGTTGAATATGCTTTTTCTCGGCAATATTCCGTTTTACGCCGCCGAGCGCGGAGAAGAGATGCCGCTTATCATTGCAGGCGGGCCCTGTACGGTTAACGCAGAGCCGATCGCGGCCTTTTTTGACGCCTTTTTTATCGGAGAAGGAGAGGAGGCTGTCGTCGAGTTATGCCGCCTCGTCCAGCAGATGAAAGGGCAGGGCCGGGCCGAAGTGTTGCGTGCAATCGCACAGATTGAAGGGTTTTACGTACCGAGCCTGTACGATGTATGCTACCACGACGACGGTACGATTTGCGCTGTAACACCTAAAGAAGCGCAGGTGCCGGCGCGCGTAAAAAAAAGAATTATCGCCGATCTGGACAAGGCGCCATACCCCGATAAGCCGATTGTGCCCTATATCCAGATCGTGCATGACCGCGCCTGTCAGGAGCTTTTCCGCGGCTGTATCCGTGGCTGTCGTTTTTGTCAGGCAGGATTTATCTACCGGCCGGTAAGAGGCAAAAATTACGGCACCGTTATCGATCAAATCGATAAAATGATCGCTTCCACGGGCTACGACGAAGTCTCGCTCGTTTCGTTGTCTACGATGGATTATCCGCCCTGTGCCGATGTCGTCGGCGATGTCATCGATCGATACGGCGAAAAAGTCAGCGTGGCATTGCCTTCGCTGCGTATGGACGACTTTTCGATCGACATTGCAAAGAACATTCAGAAAGTGCGTAAAACCGGCCTGACGTTTGCGCCGGAGGCCGGCAGTGAGAGGATGCGCCGCGTAATCAACAAAGGCATTGAAAGGGAGGATATTTTACGGACGGCAAAGGAAGTTTTTAAAGCTGGATGGGGCAGGCTAAAATTGTATTTTATGATGGGGCTGCCGTATGAAGAAGATGAAGACTTGAGGCAGATCGCCACGTTGGCCGAAGAGGTGCTGGCACAATATTACGCGCTGGACAAGCAAGAGCGCAGCCGCGAGGTTACCGTCGCAGTGTCGGTCGCGTGTTTCGTGCCGAAACCGCACACGCCTTTTCAGTGGGCAGCACAAAATAGTATGGCGGAATTTACGCGCAAACAGCAGCTTCTGTTTAATGAAAAGCGCGCGCGGAAGATCACGTTGAAGACACATACGTCTGAGCTCAGCGTACTTGAAGGCGTCTTTGCTCTGGGAGACAGAAGGCTGGCAAAGGTCATCGAATTAGCCTGGAAAAACGGATGTGTTTTCGATGGATGGGATGAATGCTTTGATTATGATAAATGGATGACAGCATTTGAAGAAGCCGGTGTCGATCCGGCGTTTTACGCGCATCGCGAAAAGCCCTATGACGAAACGCTTCCCTGGGATCATATCGACGTGGGCGTCAAAAAGGATTTTCTGGTTGCAGAAAATGAAAAAGCGCGGCAGGCATGCAATACGCCGAATTGCGCACAACAGTGCGGCGATTGCGGCATCAGGCAATCGTTTGAGGGGTATTGCAAATGGTAATGCGTGCGGTCTATACGAAAACAGGGTTGCTCGTCTATCTGTCGCATCTGGACATCGTGCGCATTGTCGAGCGGGCAATGCGGCGCGCTGGCATCCAGATGACTTATACGGAAGGCTTTCATCCGATGGCCAAAATAACGTTTTCGCCACCCATATCACTCGGGATGACCTCATATGGCGAAGTGCTGGAAGCGCATCTGGTTGAGGAAATCGATGCAGGGGAGTTCGCAGAAAGGATGAACGCCTGCCTGCCGCCGGGATGTGAAATTTTGTCAGCAAAAGGTTTAAATGAAAGTGACAAAAAAATGTCAAAGTGTACTATGTATGCAACGTATGATATTATGCTTGAGCGTGCGCCGGATGCCGATTTTCTAAAACAAATTATAGCATCTGAAGAATGCCTTGTAATAAAGAAAAACAAGAAGGGGCGCGATGTGCAAATTGATATCCGTGATAAAATAGCGGCTCTTCGCGCAACACGGCAAGGGTTTGAAGCAGAACTGAACGCTTCGCACGAGGCGATGCTTTCGCCGGTGTTGCTGTTGACATATATGAAAAGTCGAAATCCTGATATGCCGCAAGTTACCGGCATCATAAAAAAGAAAGTTGAAATAATGGAATAATAATCAAAGACAATCAAAGAAATGATATTTAAAAAAACACTGGCAGTATCAGTGTTTTTTGTGTATTTGATATAGAAGCAATAAAGGAACCGGAAATATTTTTCTCAAACAAAGGTTCTATGCGTTGTTTGAAAAATTATTACATCAGGAACTATCAAGTCAACCACCTGCACAGGCTCGGCACAGAATCCATTGTTTTTGAAGGTACATATTATGCCTGTCATAACGGCCTTTCGTGCATTTGTGTTACTACAGTCGTTTTTTTTCAAAGCAAGGGTGTTTGGCAGAGAAGTCAATGGCATAGTACGGTTTGAAAATGATAATGCGTTTTATTTACAGAGTGATATTTTCAATACGATTTCCAGTGTCTTTTACAAACATTATTATATGAACCAATTTTGGTTATAATGATAGTTAGAAAACATTGCTTTATTTGGATGAATATAGTAAAATGTCGGATAGTATTTGCGAATAACGGTAAATATGGTAAAATATAGATAAAGTTTGTATTGCTTAAAGGTGTTGCCCATGTTATATGACAAGCTGAAAAAAAACCGAAAATATGTATTGTTTTTTATTGACGTAGTCTTATGGTCCACGTCATTTTATATAACTTACTGCATTATCCGCGAAACGTTTGTATTAAAGGGTTTTGAGAGAGAATTTTTATGGTCTCTGTTAATTTTAAATATCGTCTTTACAATTGTCTTCTTTGCCTTTAAATTGTATGACAATATTTGGCGTTACGCGGAAGTAGAAGAGTTTTTTTATATTGCTCTGGCGACGTTAGTGGCGAATTTTGCATTTTTTATGGTCACAGGCCTGCTTGGATTGCGCCTTGGCGGACGCACGTACATTTTCACGACGGTTATGTCGGCGTTTGCGTTGTTTTTGTTTCGCCTGCTCTACCGGTTCAATACGATTTTGGAAGAGCGGAGTTATGGGCGCGCCGGTGCCAAGAAGCGTTTATTGATCGTTGGAGGCGGACGAGCAGCAACGATACTGCTCAAAGAGCTGGCACAGAATGCGCGCAGCGAATACACGCCGATCGGCATCGTCGACGACGACCAGGAAAAGATCGGGCGTAAAATCGTCGGTGTTAAAGTGCTGGGCACAACTTACGAGCTGATGGAGCTTTGTGAAAAATACAATATTGAGACGATCATCGTCTCGATCGTAAAGCTTGAAAAAGAAGATAAGAAACGAATTTTAGACACCTGTGCAAAGACAGGCAGGGAGGTAAGCTTGATTCCGGACATTTACGAGTTGATGACGACCGATTCATCGTTCCTGCCGAGTATAAAACCTGTTGAAGTTGAAGACTTATTGGGACGCGATCCGGTTGAATTGGATATTGAGCAAATCGGGGAGTATATCATCGGCAAGAAGATTATGGTCACCGGTGCCGGCGGTTCAATCGGCTCAGAACTCTGCAGGCAGCTTATTTCCTTAAGTCCAAGCAAATTAATCCTGCTGGATATCTATGAAAATAATGTCTATGAAGTGCAGCAGGAATTGTTAATGATGAATATTGAACCGGAAACCGTCTGCGTCGAGATCGCCTCGATCAGAGATAAGAGCCGGATGGATTGTATTTTAGAGAAGCATCATCCACACGTTATCTTTCACGCAGCAGCGCATAAACACGTTCCTTTGATGGAAGAAAATATCGAAGAAGCGGTAAAGAACAATATCGGCGGCGCGCTGTGTCTGGCTCAGCTTGCCTGCGACTATAAAGCAGAGCGTTTCGTTCTGATTTCAACAGATAAAGCTGTGAATCCGACGAATATTATGGGTGCGACAAAACGGATATGCGAGATCATCGTCCAGGCGATGAACGAGCAATGCGTCAATACAGTTTTTACAGCTGTTCGGTTCGGCAATGTTTTAGGTTCAAGCGGTTCCGTCATTCCGCTTTTTAAGAACCAACTGAAAAACGGCGGCCCGATTACCGTTACACATCCTGAAATCGTACGCTATTTTATGACGATTCCCGAGGCGGTAGCGCTGGTAATCACGGCAGGCTCTATGGCGGATGGCGGTGAGATTTTCGTGCTCGATATGGGAGAGCCGGTAAAGATCAGAGACCTTGCCGAGAATTTAATCCGCTTGTCCGGCCTCGTGCCGGATAAAGATATAAAAATCACGTACACCGGCTTAAGGCCGGGCGAAAAGCTTTATGAAGAGCTTCTTCTGGCTGAAGAAGGCATCGAGTCTACGAACAATAAAAAGATTTTTATCGGGCACTCTTTGACGTATAATTCGGAAAAATTATCCGAAGATATAGAAAACCTCCTTTTGGCCGCAGAAGAAAACGACACGGATAAGATTTTAAGGCTCATCAAGCAACTTGTGCCAAATTTTTCCAGAAATTCCCAGCAATAAAGATAGGAAGATAACTAATGAAAGTACCTTTTTCACCTCCAGATATTACACAGGCCGATATTGACGGTGTCGTCGAAGTGCTGCGTTCCGGTTGGATTACGACCGGCCCGAAGACAAAAGAATTTGAACATATGCTCAGTAAGTACTGTGGCACGAACAAAACCGCTGCATTGAATTCGGCAACGGCAGCAATGGAGTTGGCACTTCGCCTGCTCGGCATCGGGCCGGGCGATGAAGTGATTACGTCGGTGTATACCTATACGGCTTCGGCAAGTGTCATTGCACACGTTGGCGCTACACCGGTGCTGATCGATGTTGATGAAGACAGCCAGTTTATGTCGGCTGAAAACCTGCGCAAAGCGATCACGGAGCGTACCAAAGCTGTCATTCCGGTCGATATTGCGGGAATACCGTGTGATTATGATGCTATTTTTCAAGTCGTCAAGGAAAAAAAGCCTGTCTTTAAACCGAACAATCAATTGCAGGAATCAATTGGCCGAATCGTTGTGCTTGCCGATGCGGCGCACTCCTTTGGGATGATATATAAAGGGCGCCGAAGCGGCAGTATTGCAGACTTTAGCTCATTTTCTTTTCATGCCGTGAAAAACCTGACGACGGCAGAAGGCGGCGCGCTGACTTGGAAGAGTGATGTATTTGACGAAGAGTACATATATAAGCAGTTGATGAATCTCAGTCTGCACGGGCAGAACAAGTCTGCGCTGGATAAAACGACGAGCGGAAGCTGGGAATACGATATCCTTTCTCCTGCTTATAAATGTAATATGGCCGATATCAATGCATCTTTAGGGTTGACACAACTGAGCCGTTATGCAGAGATTCTTGAAAAAAGGCGCAGTGCAATTGTTTTTTATGACGAACACTTATTGAACGGCAAAACGACAGCGCTGAATCATTTTTCTGAAGACTATACCAGCTCTTATCATCTTTATTTGCTTCGCATCGATAATTGCAGTGAAGAAAAGCGCAATGAACTGATGGAGTATATGGGGCAAAAGGGAATCTCGACAAATGTGCATTTTAAACCATTGCCGCTCTTTACGGCGTATCGCAATCTGGGTTTTGACATCAAAGACTTTCCCAATGCCTATAACGTTTATAAAAACACGATCACGATGCCGGTTTTTAATGCAATTACAAAGGAGCAGCTCTGTTATGTCGCGGATGTTTTTGATGAGGCTTTAAAAAGGATATAAGATGTTTTTGCTAAAGTGTTTCGACTTGCCTGAAATAATGCAGAACAGCGAAGTTTTTTATTATCATCAAATATTGGAAAAAAGAAAAGCGTCGATATTTTTTAAAAGAATATTCGATATCGTGTTTTCTTTTTTATTCTTGATTATCTTATCACCACTGTTTGCAATCGTTGCATTGATGGTAAAGGTCGATTCTAAAGGTCCGGTCGTTTTTAAGCAAAAGCGCTATACGACGGCATACAGGCCGTTTTATATCTACAAATTTCGTACGATGACGGTGGACGCCGAGCGAAACGGGAGTATGGTCACGGTAAAAGATGACAGGCGAATTACGCGCGTTGGAAAGCGGTTGCGGAAGCTGCGTATTGACGAGCTTCCGCAGTTGATGAATGTGCTGAAAGGGGAGATGAGTTTCGTGGGTACGCGGCCGGAAGTCATCTCCCCTTTCAGCACATTCATCAAC
>CALGIV010000156.1 GCA_937914785.1 uncultured Eubacteriaceae bacterium
TTGAAGACACATATCGAATACTTGCCGCAGGTAAGCTTTCCCTGCACGCTCGGCGCCGTGTATGCAGACCTTTTGACGCAATGCGGTATCAAGCCGGCAGAAGGTTTGCCGGATGAAGAAGCAATGCTGCCGGGAAGGGAGCGTTTGGATGCAGGCGAAGAGGGCGAGGATGGACTAAGAGTCGATGAGCTTCCGTCGATCGATATGCTGGGCAGCAGTGCCGGCACTTGGGCGTTTATCGTTGAGAACAATCAGTTTGAAGGAAAGTTGTGTAATACGGTGCTGAGGCAGATCGCAGAGCTGCACGGATGTTTTGCCAAATTTGATAGCGCGGATAAGCTGGCGCTTAAGTTTCATTCGGATGAAGTAAAGGCGGTTATCAATGCGGGAGAATATTCGTCGCTGGTTAAAAAGGATGGCGTATTGCCGATCACCGTTGTAACGCTGGAGAATTCGGCGGTTACCGGTGAAAATCATACTGTGGTATGGGAAGAGGGCGTTGCAATATACGGCTGGAATGAATACGTAGTCTCGGACAATGATTTTGCCTGGACGCAGACAAAAAGAGAGCTTCTCGCGCCGCGAATCCTTCAGGCTGTCCAAGGTTTTGCATACAGCAGTTTTGAGGTCAGTGACTGCTATTTGCAGCATCTGCGCTGCGGCGATCTGGTGACGATCGTGGATAAGAGCGGTATGGAATATCCTTCCATCGTTTTATCTTATACGTACGGGCCGAATCAGAGTATGGTCAATGCGGAGTGCGAGATTAAATCCATCGTGCAATATGTCGAAGAAGCAGACCCGCAAAAGCGTACGGAAATTATCGTGGATAAGCACGAGAACTCAATTACGTCGATTGTGCAGTCCGTGGATTCGGTTTGGGATAAGATGGATGAAAACTACGTCGATCTGATCAATAAGAGTGAGACGATCCAGACGGCTGTTGACGGGCTTACACATTCGTTTATGGCCTCCGGCGGCAACAATCTGTTTCGCAATACCGGCCTTTATTTTGGTGCCGGTGCGGAATGGGAGTTCTGGGAGGGCAGTGTGGGCAGGGTTGAGCGCAATGAAAGCGCGACCGGATCGGCCATGTCGCTGAAGCAGGGCGAACTAACACAGAGGATTACTGTGCCGGAAGGGGAATACTGGATAAAGTTTAAATATGAAAAGATGGGCGCTGTGGAAGGCGCGACGTGTTTTGTCACAATCAACGGGGCGACTTGGGAACTCGAAGGTAAGCGCGGTACGTTTGAAGTAGAAGAGCCGATTAAAATAGGCGATGTGGAAATTGGCGGGGAAGTCGTTGAACCGACGATGGATGGGGAGGCTGACGGAACGACCAAAGAGGCTGGCAGAGAATTGTGGATTACTTTTGAGTGCAATGTGGAAGGTGCCTTTGAGATCTGGGAGCTGATGGTTAATCACGGCGATATGGCGTTGCCATATGGCCAAAACATGAATGAAGTCGTAACGGATACGGTCAATATCTCAAAAGGGATTTCTGTCGCCTCCAATACGGCGAATACCATTGCTAAAATTGATGCGGACGGATTTCGCGTATTGAATAAGGGGAACGAGGCAGATGTGATTTTGCAGGCGACGGCAGAGAAGGTCGTAGCGAAGAAGCTGAAATCTATGGAAGAGACAGAACTGGGCAAATTGCTGATACAGGATATTAAGATTGGCAATGAAGTCCAAACCTGGATAACGGGGGTATAAAAATGGTATGGCATAAATTAGCGGAAAATGTGCGCTGGACGACGGATACGCCGGCGACTTATGTAAGTTTTTATTATCAGATGGAACGCATCGGCGCGACGATGCGCTACCGGACGAGGATTGAGGTACTGCCGATGCCGGTTGGTGGCGCAAGTTATTATGGCTATGATATTAAGTATGATTTAAAGATCAATGGCGCACAAAAGGAAACGGGCAAGACCGTAAAAAATAATTCGCCAGCCCAATGGGATAAAATCATTGCGTACAACAGTGGGTGGTATGATATACCGAATAAAACGACAGGCACAACATCTGTTGTTTACAGAGTATATTCGTCGAATTGTGTTACTAAACGCGATCAGACCTATACTTATTCGATGAAAATTGAGCCGGCCGGCAGCACTTTAAACAGTGTGACATCGACCGCCGGAAACGTGGAAGATACGATTACGCTGAATAGTACAGTTTTGAATCCTTCATTTGCGCATGAACTTGCTGTCTATTGTCAGGGCGTGTTTGTGGGCATGCGCAACGATGTAAATACGAATACTTATCAGTTTAATTTAGTACAAAGAGAATTGGAGAATATCTATTTTCTTTTGCGAAACAGAAGCTCAGCATCGTTTACCTTTACGTTGTCGGTATGGAATGGTTCGACATTGATTAGTGAAGACAGCAAAACGCTGACTTTGTACATCAGAAATGCAGCGCCGGTATTTGCGAACTTTACATATCTGGACGATAACAGTACGACGAAAATGTTGACGAACAACGCAAACAGGATTGTCAAAGGGTATTCTTCGCTGAAGGCGACCGTAACGGCGGCGAGCCCACAAAAGGGCGCCTCGATAACCAAATATTCGGTAAACGGCCTGGTCGACATCAATCCGCCGGCTACGAGTATGACGAGGGCAAAATGGAATTTAGAGGAGATTTCTATTATAGCCTATGACAGCAGAGCGAACAGCACGACAGTAAAGAAAAATATTAAAACGGCCGGGAATTGGGTCGATTACGCAAAGCCCGTAATCAAGAAGGTTATGGCGGAAAGACAGGGTGGTATTGGAGAAATCACAACGCTGACGATCGAAGGGGAATATTTTCACGGCGCTTTCGGCAGTGGCGGGCAAACGAATAGTCTTATATTGCAGTATCGATTCCGCAAAGAAGGGGTGACGACCTGGAGTTCCTGGGCAACATTAGCCTACACCCCAACGTCAAGGAGCTTCAAATGGGCTGGTCAAATCAACGGAGATAAAGGCATCAGTGGATTTGATAAAACAGTAGCGTTCGAAATCGAGGTAAAGGCAAAAGACAGATTAGATGAGGCTTTTTCGGCGTATCGATTGAGTTCCGGAACGCCGGCGATCGCGATCAGCGGGAATAAAGTAAAACAAATCAATTTTGATCCGCCAATGGCGGATTATGTTATTGAACAGGGGAGCAATAATAATGGATACTGGATAAAATATGCGAGTGGGAAAATGGAACAATGGGGAAGTGCTTCGTCAACTCAAAGCGTATTAAATAATCTGACTGCAGTATTTCCAATATCATTTATAGATAGTAATGCATTTATTTTCACACAAAATACATATACTTCTGGATATGCTAATTCTACCATAGTGCAGTTTAGTTTGCATACGATAAATAGGGTGTCTGCAACCTTTTATTGTAGATATTCAGCAGATAACGTGCATACAATTCCAACAGAAATAACATATTGTAATTGGTTTGCAATTGGTAGATGGAAATAAAAGAGAGAGATAAATGGAAGTATTAAAAAAGATCGGCAACAACCTTGCAAAGCTAATCAACGTCAAGACGCTTGTCACCTTCGCTGTGACGGGCGTTTTTGTTTACCTGGCTTTGCGTGGCGAGATATCGCCCGATGTCGTTATGCCAGTTGTAACGATGGTGATATCGTTCTATTTTGGCACGCAGTACGAGAAAGCACAGAAAGAAATAATTTACAAAGCAGAAAACGAAGCAAACGACAAGGAGGACAACAACAATGCTATCAGTTAAACAACGACAGTTAAACTTAAAGTATTACTATTACTACTATAACGGTGAGATCGACAATATCGAAGGCTCGTTAATGCGGCGGGGCTATCGGGAATTCCAATCTGATCACAAGCTAAAAGTCGACGGTATTTATGGTATAGAAACAGATACTGCGTTGATTGCAGCCATTAAAGAGCTGCAGCGCAAGCTGAACGCTTACGGCAATTACGGCCTTGTAATCGACGGACT
>CALGIV010000157.1 GCA_937914785.1 uncultured Eubacteriaceae bacterium
AAATGCGTTGTCTTCTTCATATAATAAATACTCCGCTGCCGTAAGTTTGCAAAATAGTATACCATAAACGCAAGATTGTAACAAGCATCTTTCCATAAAATAAAAACAACCGCCAATGCGGTTGTTTGGCCTTGCACATAGTTGCTTTATGCGTATAACTTTGCAATTTCAATCAATAGTTGAACGCATTTGTCCATATCCTCTATGACGGCGTATTCTTTGCGTCCGTGATGGTTATGGCTGCCGTTGCCCAAATTCGGACAGGGCAGGCCCATAAAAGATAATCTGCTGCCATCCGTGCCGCCACGAATTGGTTTACAGACCGGCTTGCCGCCAAGTGTAAGAATGGCTTGCTGAGCCGTCTCGATTAAGTGCCAGTGTTCTTTGATGATTTCGGCCATATTGCGGTAGCTTTCCTTTACTTTGGCCTGGACGGTATTTTCGCCGTACTTTTTGTTGAGGGTTTGTGCCGCTGCGAGAAAAAGGCCTTCTTTTTCTTTTAATTTTTCTGCGTCGTGATCGCGCAGGATGTAGTGCATCACGGTTTCTTCAACCGTGCCGCGCATATTGACGAGGTGAATAAAGCCTTCATAGCCGGCGGTATATTGTGGTTTTTGCTTTTCGGGCATCAGCGATTCGAATTCCATCGCGACGAGTTGCGCGTTGAGCATCTTATCTTTCGCTTCGCCGGGATGGATGCCTTTGCCTGTGACGGTCACGGTTCCCGCCGTTGCGTTAAACGATTCATACTCCACTTCGCCGAAAGCTGCGCCGTCCACCGTATAGGCATAATCGGCGCCGAAACCTGCCACATCGAACAAGTCCGCTCCGCGGCCGATTTCTTCATCCGGCGTGAAAGCGATACAAATTCTGCCGTGTTTGATAGCCGGGTTGTTGTTCAGTTCTTCAACCATCGTCATAATTTCCGCGACGCCGGCTTTATCATCTGCGCCGAGCAGTGTCTTGCCATCGGTGACAACCAGACTTTTGCCGGTATAATCTTTTAAGGTTTCGTATTCGTTTGGGCTCAAAACGATGTTTTCGCTGAGGATGATATCTCCGCCGTCGTAGTTTTCAACGATGCGGGGTCTGATATCAAGACTTGGCGCATCGACCGTCACGTCCATATGAGCGATAAAACCGATGGTTGTGCCGTTCCAGTTTTCAATATTCGCTTCAATCGTGCCGTAAACATAGCCATGCGCGTCGATGCGGGCGTCCTGAATGCCAAGCGCGCGCATTTCGTCGACGAGTGCACGGCCAAAGGCAAGTTGTTCCGGCGTCGAAGGGCAGGCGGCGTTTTCCGGATTCGAGGCGGAAGGAAAAGCGGTGTATTGAATTAAGCGTTCGTAAGCTCTCATACAGGCGCCTCCTTTAATGACAGTAAGCCAGCGCGCCCATCGGGTCCCACGGCTCCAGTTCAATTGGCGCATCTTTCAGCGAGATCAATAGATCGTCTGACAAGTGCTTTTTATGAATGACTGCCTGATAGACGTATTGGTCGAACCATTCGGCGCCCATCACGTGGTAGCCGTCAAAAGCCTTTTCCTTGCCCCAGCTGTTCTGAATCTTCCAGCGGTCGGCTTTGCCGGATTCATCAAAATTCACGCCGGTAATCACCATCGCGTGTGTCATCAGGCTGTCGCGGTAGTCAAGCTGTTGCTCTTTTGTGATGCCGAAGGGCATATTTAAAATCTTTTCAAATCCGAACGAAGCTTTGTCCCAGACACCCTTTTCGCGGTTGCCGAATTTGCTGACGTCGCTGCCGAACCAAACGACTTCATCTTTCAGCTGCGCGATGATAAGCTCTTTCAGCGTCTCCATATCGACGTTGATATAGGCGATTTCTTTGCCGCCAATGACGTTGCCCAGGTATTTTACCGTGTAAAGCTTGCCGTATGGTTTGTCTTGCGTCGGCGCGTTGATAATGCTGACGTAGTCGTCCAGGCAAAGGTTGATGTATTTATCGTAAAACGCTTTTGGCGTCAGATTGCGTTCGACGTGATAATTTTTGTCTTTGTCGGTGTATTCAAAGTCAATTGTCTGTGGCGGCCGGCCAAAACAGATGATGAGTGCGTCGTACATTTCTTTTAAGACGTCATCTTTATATGCCGCTGCATTTTTGCCATCGGCAATCATCGTGCGCATCATAGCGGCATGTTCGCGCAGGCGCATTAGGATCATCTGGTTCATTACGCGCGTATTACTGCTTAAGTGTGTTTCCGGCATACTTTCCATCGGGACGACGCCGTATTTGTTGACGAGGCTGACGATCATATCCCATTGTCCGCCGTCGGATAGGGCATTTTGCAAAATCCAACTTACCGTGCGCTCATCGACTTCGCGCTCAGCCGTGTCGATGACAGACTCCAGGAAGTAGTTGATTTTCTCAAATTTATCCCAGAAAGCGACGTAATTTTCGCTGAGCTCAAAAGTTTTAATATTACAGTTTTTTCCAATAATTTCGCGAAATACATTCAACGCTGCAAAGATCCAGCAGCGTCCGCTGTTCTTTTGGTTTGTCGCCTCCATCGTCGGAATATCGACGGCAAAGTGATATTTCATCTTGCCGGCGGCAATGGGGTCATAGGCGACGAAA
>CALGIV010000158.1 GCA_937914785.1 uncultured Eubacteriaceae bacterium
AGGCAGGATCGATACGGAGCCGTATCATCTGGTATTGCTGGCCAAAGATAATGAAGGTTATAAAAACCTGATGAAGATCGTCTCATTGGGCTATACCGACGGCTTTTATTACCGGCCGCGCGTCGATAAAGGCGTTTTGCGGCAGTATTGCGACGGACTGATCGCTCTGAGCGCTTGTCTTGGCGGTGAGGTTGCGACGCTGATTACGCAGGAGCGTTATGAAGAGGCGGAAAACGCCGTACGTGAGTACGCCGATATTTTTGGAAAAGAGAACTTCTACCTGGAGCTGCAGGATAACGACATTCCTGAGCAGCGCATCGTCAATAGTCATCTAAAGGAGTACGGTAAGAAGTTTGATATCGGCCTTGTGGCGACGAACGACGTGCATTATATGAACAAAGAGGATGCACGCGCTCACGATGTCTTACTGTGCATTCAGACGAACGCGAAGGTCGATGACGAGAAACGTATGAAATTTTCCTCCGATACTTTTTATTTAAGAAGTGCGGAAGAGATGGCTGCCGCCTTTGCCGATTGCCCTGAGGCGATCGAAAATACGCAGAAAATTGTTCAGCGATGCAATGTCGAGTTTGAATACGGCCAGATGCACTTGCCGCATTTTGAAGTGCCGGACGGAGAGGACTCGGAGTCGTATCTGAGCAAGAATTGCAGGCAGGGGCTTGAAAAAAAGACGGTTGGTAAAAGCACAGAGGAAGTGCAGCTCTACCGGGCGCGTTTAAATGATGAGCTGCGCGTCATTACGCAGATGGGGTTTTCCGATTACTTTTTAATCGTGTGGGACTTTATCCGCTATGCGAAGGAGCGTGATATTGCCGTCGGTCCGGGGCGCGGCAGCGCGGTGGGGAGCCTCGTGAGCTATTGTTTGGATATTACGACGGTGGACCCGATCGAACACGGGCTGCTGTTTGAGCGCTTTTTAAACGAGGAGCGCGTGAGTATGCCGGATATCGATATTGACTTTTGTGTGCGCCGAAGGCAGGAGGTCATCGACTACGTTGCGGACAAATACGGTCACGACAGCGTGGCGCAGATCATCACATTCGGTACGATGGCGCCGCGGCAGGCGATTCGCGACGTTGCGCGCGCACTGGATATTCCATACTCGGTTGCAGACAACGTGGCGAAAATGGTGCCAAACGTATTAAAGATTACGATCGACGATGCCGTTGAGATGAGTGATCAGTTGAAGCAGGCGATCGAAAATGACGAGACCGTCAGAGAGATTATCGACCTGGCGCGTCAGATGGAAGGGCTTGCGCGGCATGCTTCGACGCATGCCGCCGGTGTCGTCATTGCGGATGATAAAATTACGAATTACGTGCCGCTTTACGTGGCGAGCGATGATGCGAAGAACAGTGTCGTGACAACCCAGTTTTCGATGGGATACTTGGAACGTCTGGGCCTTTTAAAAATGGATTTTTTGGGCTTGCGTAACTTGACGATCATTCGGGACTGTATCGACAATATCAAAGCCAATCGCGGCCTTGATATTGACATCGATAATATTCCATACGATGAAAAGCGCGTGTACGAGATGTTTTCATCCGGCGACACGATGGGAATCTTTCAACTTGAAAGCACGGGGATGCGCCAGTTTATTACGGAAATGAAGCCGAGCTGCTTTGAAGATGTTACGGCGGCGATCGCCCTGTTTCGACCGGGGCCGATGGAGTCGATTTCGACATATAATGCAAACAAGAGGAACCCGGATAAAGTCAAATATATCCATCCGAAGCTGGAACCAATTTTACATATGACGTACGGCTGCATCGTCTATCAGGAGCAGGTGATGCAGATCGTACGCGATATCGCGGGGTATTCGATGGGGCAGAGCGACATCCTGCGCCGTGCGATGAGCAAAAAGCAGGCAGATGTTATGGCTGCGAATGAAGCGATTTTTATCGACGGTCAATTGGATGAAGACGGCAATGTGGTAATCGACGGTGCCGTGCGCCGCGGCGTGGATGCGGCGAGTGCGAAGAAGATATTCGACCAGATGAAAGCCTTTGCACAATATGCGTTCAATAAATCACACGCGGCGGCGTACGCCGTTATCGCGTATCAGACGGGATACTTAAAGGCGCTTTATCCCGTGGAGTATATGGCAGCGCTGCTGTCGGCTGCAAAGGATTCGGAAGGAAAAGTAGAACAATATATCAATGACTGCAAGGAGCGCAATGTCGACGTGCTGCCGCCTGATCTTAATGAGAGTTATCGTGGCTTTACCGCTGTCGGCGAGAAGATTCGTTTTGGCCTCGGTGCCGTCAAACATGTCGGAGACGGTGTTGTTGACGAAATCATTGCCGAGCGGCAAAAGAAAGGTTTGTTTAAGAGCTTTTACGATTTTGCCGACCGTATGGGCACAGTCGTAAACAAAAAAGCAGTGGAATATCTGATTATGGCCGGTGCGTTTGATTTTGGCGATGCCGACAGTCGGGCGACGCTGTACAAAGGTTATGAAAGAGTACTGTCCGGCGCGGCGAGTCGCAACAAGAACAACCTGTCAGGTCAGTTTTCCCTGTTTGGCGCGCAGGGGATCGACGTAGAGGAGTATGCAAAAATGGAACCGGTTGCGCCGTGGGACAGTCGGACGCGCATTCAGTATGAAAAAGAGGCGGCAGGCATTTATATGTCCGGCCATCCGCTTGATACGTACAGGCAACAGCTAAAAGAAAGCGTTACAGTGGACAGTGCGATGTTGGCGGACGAGGAGTATGGACCTTATCACGACGGCCAGTTTGCCTGCATCGGTGGGATTATTACGGAGATACGCGCTATCGTCAATAAGCGTGGAGACCCGATGGCTTTTATGACGATTGAAGATACGCTCGGCAAAGTTGATATCGTCGTTTTTACAGACGTATATCGCAAGAAGGCTGGCCTGTTAAAAAAAGACAGCATCGTTTTAGTCAAAGGTCGCATCAATGCAAAGGAAAATCAGGCGGCAGGGATCGTCGCCCAGGAAGTCATCCCCCTTGAAGAAAGTGCGCAGTCGGCAATGCTTGATTCTCGGGCAGACGAGATGAGCCTGCTCATCAAGATCGAGTATGATAAATTTAACGAATATAAAGATGATATCACAGAGATCTTAAAGCGTTATTCCGGGGAAAATCAGGTTTATTTGCATTTTTACGATATCCGAAAGAAGCTAAAAGCCGATAAGGGCCTGTATGTGAAAATGACGGATGATCTTGTTGATGAAATAAATGCCCTGGCCGGTGAAGGAACTGCGGCGTGGATATAGTCTTGCAATGCAGGGCGAAAACGTGATAAAATAACGAAAATAATACAACGTAAGCAGAAAATGGAGAAGTTGTTATGAAAGTGCTGAAAATTGTCATTGCAATCCTTTTATTAATTGTTGTTGCGGGCGTCGTGGTATATTATTTAAATATGTCGCCTGTCGACGCTACTGCCGACAACACGGTATTTGTCGTGCCGGAAGGGGCGTCCTATTACACGGTTGCAGGTAAGTTGGAAGAAGAAGGGCTGATTCGGTCGGCATTCTTTTTTAAATGGCAGGTGCGGCTGAATAAGCCGAATGAACTCCAGGAAGGCAGGTATGAATTGAGTGCAGCGATGAAACCGGGTGAGATTATCGCGAAGCTTTCAAGCGGAGATAAATTAGATCCGGATTTTGTGTGGATTACCTTTATTGAAGGGAAAAATATGCGCGGTATCGCCAAGACGATTGCGCAGCATACGACGTACAGTGCGGAAGAGGTTTTGGCATTGCTTGAAGATGAGGCTTATCTCGACAGGCTGATTGAAGAGTATTGGTTTATCGGCGAAGAGATTAAAAATCCTGAAATATATTATCCGTTGGAAGGGTATTTGTTTCCGAGTACGTACGAGTTTTATGTCAGCGCGACAATTGAAGATATTTTCGATGTGATGCTGACGCAGATGGGCGTCGTGCTCGAGGAGCATCAGCAGGAGGTTGAAGCGAGCGGGCATAGCGTGCACGAGCTGCTCACGCTGGCGTCTATCGTTGAACTGGAGGCCGGCGGAAGCGACCGCGCGGGTGTTGCCGGGGTTTTCTATAACCGATTGGAGAACGACAGCACCTTAGGCTCTGATATTACGACTTATTACGGTCTGCGCTTGGAGCCGTACGAACGCGACTTGTATTTATCGGAGATCAATGAAGAAAATGCTTATAATACACGGCACGCTGCATTGGCAGGTAAGTTGCCTGTAAGTCCGGTGTGTAACCCGTCGCTGGCATCGATTTTGGCATCGCTTACGCCGACAGGGCATGACTACTTTTATTTTGTGTCTGATAAATACGGCGACATTCATTTTACGCGGACGATTTCAGAACATGAGGCGAAGATACAAGAACTGAAAGACAACGATATGTGGTTTGAGTACGATTAGAGAGAATTTACAGTAAATGGAAAAAACGATCGAGTATATCCGTTCTTTGATTATCGAAGAGGATGAGGGGCTTGACGCTTTTCGCAAAGCGCAGGAAGATAAGGGCGTGCCGATTATCAGAAAAGAAGTGCAGCAACTATTAAGTTTGCTGATCGCGTTGAGCGGGGCGCAGCGTATTTTAGAGATCGGCGGAGCCGAGGGTTATTCGGCCGTCTGTCTGGCGCGTGCGGCGGGGGCGCAAGCCGATATCACGACGATTGAGATCGACGAGGCGCGCGTCGCAGCGGCACGCGGCAACATTGAAACGTTCGGTTTAAAAGATAACATCACGGTTATTGCCGACAGCGCAGAAGGGTTTTTCTCGCATGCGACAGAGCGCGGAGTTTACGATATGGTCTTTCTCGATGGGCCGAAAAGCCATTATGCGGAGATGTTTGAAGATTGCCTGCGCCTGTTAAAGGGCGGCGGGATGCTGATTGCAGACAACATTCTTTATTCCGGTATGGTAAGCGGGGAGGCAGCAACGAGGAAAAAGCATCGCACGTCGGTAGAGGGATTGAAGAAATATCTCAATGAAATAACGAAAGATAAACGGTTGATCACTTCGGTGGTCAACTTTGAGGACGGGCTTAGCATCAGCTATAAAAAAGAGGTAAAAAATGAAACGCAAACCTAAATTGCTTGCACCCGCGGGCGATTTTGACAAGCTTGTGACGGCACTTGACTACGGGGCGGACTGCGTCTACGTCGGCGGCAAGGCGTACGGCCTGCGGGCGAATGCCGGCAATTTTGATAATGAAGAGATTAAAAAGGCAGCTGCGCTGACGCACAAGCGCGGCGGAGAGCTTTACTTGACGGTCAATATCCTCGCGCATAACGCACATATCGTGGGATTGCAGGCTTATATCCGTGAAATGATCAGCGCCGGTGTCGATGGCTTTATCGCCGCCGATGCCGGCGTGATTGCGTTGATCCGCGCACTGGATCGCGGGGTGAACGTTTCGTTGTCGACGCAGGCCAGCTGTACGAATTACGCCGCTGCGCGCTTCTGGCATACTGCGGGTGTAGACCGCGTCATTTTAGCGCGCGAGTTGAGTAAAGAGGAAATTGCACTGATTCGCAAGGAAACGCCGCAGGAGCTGGAAATCGAAATCTTTGTCCACGGCGCGATGTGCATCGCTTATTCCGGCAGATGTCTGCTCAGCAGTGTGTTGGCCGGGCGCAGCGCGAATCTGGGAGATTGTGCGCAGCCCTGCCGGTGGGGCTATTACGTGGTTGAAGAGACGCGGCCCGGCGAGTATATGCCGGTTTTGGAAGATGAAAACGGCACGTATGTTTTTAATTCAAAGGATTTATGTTTGATTGAGCATATCGGTGATATCATCGATATCGGTGTCGATGTGATGAAAATTGAAGGCCGGATGAAAAGTGAATATTATATCGCAACGGTGGTGGGCGCCTATCGTAAAGCGATTGATGCGAAGCTGGCACAGGGAGAAGAGTATGTTTTTAATCCTGCGTTGCTTGAAGAAGTGAAAAAAATCAGTTATCGTGAATATACGACAGGGTTCTTTTTGGATAAGCCGGATGTAAACGCTCAGGCGTATGATTCGGCCGGCTATATTCGCGATTGGGAATTTGCCGGTGTTGTAGAGGCGTATGATGCAAAGAAGCAAATTGTTACCGTGCGTCAGCGCAACAAAGTCTGGGCAGACAGCGACGTCGAGATCATCGGGCCGGACAGAGAAGCGATCGCCGTGCATATCGGCAAGCTGTATGATGAAGCGGGTGATGAAATTGAGAGCGCACCGAATGCAATGCAGATTTTTAAATTTCTTTTGGAAAAGCCGGTAAAAAAAGGGGATATGCTGCGTCAGCAAAGACGGTAAGACTTTATTTGTGCCGTTCTTTTACGACAGTTTTTTTCTTGCGAAAGACGAGCAGCTTGGTTAAAATATAATTCAATACGGCAATGATTACTCCGTTAATCAGCTTGACGATTCCGTCGTCAAGCTTTATTATTTCGACGAAAAACCACATAAAGGCGACATCGATGATAACGGAGAAGATGCGCGTTGCGGTAAACTTGCCGTATTCGATGGCGATATTGCGGCGGCCGAAAGCCTTCTCTTCAAAAACATACCGGCGGTTGACGATATAAGAAAAGACGACGGAAATGTACCAGGCCAGAATGTTGCTGAGCAGGTAATTGACATCGAATAAATCTGTCAGTGCAAAGTAAGCTGCATAATTGACCAATGTCGTTAAAATGCCGAATATGGAATACATGATGAGTTCGCGTGTGAGTTTCTTTTTCATTGCTTCTCCGGTGGCTTTATTATATCACAGCAAAAATAAAAATAAACATTCCGCCCCGTTTTTCTTGTTTTTTGTTAAAATGAGTCTATAATAAGACAGTATAAGAAGACGCCAAGGGGTATACAATGAATATACTTTTAATCAATCACTATGCAGGCAGTTTAAAATACGGAATGGAATTCAGACCGTATTATTTTGCGCGCAAATGGGTTGAAAAGGGACATAATGTGACTGTGTTGGCCGCATCATTTTCGCATTTGCGCCACAAGCAGCCGGAAAAAGAGCGTGAGGAAATTGACGGCATTGCTTATCAGTATTTTTCCACACCGACCTATAGCGGTAACGGAATGAAGCGTATTTTAACGATGCTGTCCTTTCCGCTGAAATTGCGCTTAAACGCCAAAAGAATCGCTGCAGAAAGGAAGTTTGACGTCGTCATCGCTTCTTCGACTTACCCATTGGATATTTATCCTGCAAAGAAAATCGCGGATTTATGTAGTGCGAAACTTATTTTCGAGGTGCACGATCTCTGGCCGCTCTCACCGATGCTGTTGGGGGGCTATTCTGAAAAGCATCCCTTTATAAAAGTGATGCAGCGTGCGGAAGATTACGCATATGCGCATTGTGATTGTGTTGTCAGTCTGCTGCCCAATGCGGATAAACATATGTTAAAGCGCGGGCTGAAGCAAGAAAAGTTTTACTACATTCCAAATGGGATCGTCAAACAGGACTGGCTCAATATGCCCGAAGCGCCTGTGGAATACCGGCAGGTTTTTGATTCTTTAAGAGAAGAAGGCAAGTTTATCGTCTGTTATTTTGGCGGACATAATTTGTCGAATGCGCTGGAGCATTTAATCGAGGCGGCGGCGCAGATTGAAGATGAAGATATTATCTTCGTAATGGTTGGCGATGGAGATAAAAAGGCGGAGCTCATCAAGGAAAGCACGCATTCCGGCAAGAATAATATCGTATTTCTGCCGCCGGTCAGTAAAAAGTATATACCCAAAATATTGGATATGACGGACGTGGTCTACTTCGGCGCGGCGAAAAATCCACTGTATGAATACGGGGTGGCGATGAATAAGATTTTTGATTCGATGATGGCGGCTAAGCCGGTGATTTGCGGCGTGGAAGCTTCGAATGATATTATCGGAGATGCCAAAGCGGGTCTGACGATTGCGGCGGAAGATGCCACGGCTATTAACGAAGCGATTGCGGCTTTAAAGGCGATGACACCGCAGCAGCGCGCAGAGATGGGGGAGAATGGGCGCAGGACAGTGCTTGAGCAGTATGAGTATGAAACGTTGAGTGAGCAGTTTCTCAATGTGATGGTAAATTGTTGAAAAGCAGGCAATGTTAAAAGGATAATCTCAGTTAAAAAGAAAAGTATTGAAATCTCAAAAAGGGTGTGCTATACTTGCTTGCGTAAGTAAATACCGTGCCGAAGTGATGGAATTGGCAGACGTGACGGACTCAAAATCCGTTGGTAGCAATACCGTGTGGGTTCAAGTCCCACCTTCGGCACCATTTTTTTACAGCCTAAGCCTATGAGAATTGAACGTATAGGCTTTTTGTTTTGTAATGAGATCTGTAACAGGTATAGAATAATTGGTTTTGACTTACGTTAACTGAAAAGGGGTTGAGCGTTTGAAGGCGACAAAAGTGTTGTATTACAGCGGATTGTCCATAAGCTTCATTACCGGGGTATGGCACTTTTTTGTACCTGTTTTGTATGAATGGTATCGCTATCTCCCAATGCAATATCAAAACCTGATCGTTGGAATTGATTATACAAATTTTTCTTTTTCACTGTTGCTTTCCGGCCTTAGCTTACTGCTGATCGTTTTTGGGAAAAAGATATTGAGCGGGAATAAAGAATTATTAGCCATTTATGGCTTTATGACGTTTGTTTGGGGTTGCAGAGCTGCGTTGACATTTATCGAACCCTGGCCGATAGAACCTGTCGCATGGGCAGCATATGGCCAACTGATTGCGGCAAATATTCTTTTTATTATGTTACTGATTCCGCTGATTGTTTTGATAAAAAAATTGCGTAAAAAAGAAGCGTAGTCCATAAATCGGTATGCCTGTGACCAAAAGCATCTTTTTTGTAAACACTGGACAAAATCGAAAGATAAGTTGATATAAGCAGAGGTTATCCTTTTTGGATATTTTCTTTTATAATTGACAGGCATTTATTTTGAAGGTATGAAAGTGAGTGAAAAATGAAAGATAAGTTGATCATCACCAGCCCTGCTTTTAAAGATGGAGACGTAATACCAATTCAATATACAGGTCGCGGAGAGGATAGTTCTCCTGAACTGCATTTGTCCTCCATAAATTCAAATGCCAAATCGCTTGCGATTATTATGGACGATATGGACCATCCTATCCCGGCATATAACCATTGGGTCATATGGAACATTCCTGTCATAAGTGTTATCCCGGCGGACATCCCGTATGGAGCATATGTTCCAGAATTGAACGGTGCTGTACAGGGCCGTGGATATGGAAAAAATCGATATCGTGGTCCTAAACCTCCTTTTAACCGCTCGCACCGTTATCAGTTTAATGTCTATGTTTTGGATTGCGCATTGAATTTGCCGGGCAGTGCCAGAAAGCGCGATTTACTGGCCGCTATGGATGCACATATTTTGCAACAGGGATATTTAATTGGCAGGTTTCGTTAAATCGTATTAAATTTGTTCTTTTTACACAGTGAGTGTTTATAACAAAGCAGATTGGCAGTATGCGGATCTGCTTTTAGTTTTGGCATTTTTTAAGAAAATATGATATTATGCATCATATATCATTGGAGAAGGAGTTGTAAGCGATGCGAAAAATATTGTGCTGGCTGTGGATCTTGATAGTACTTTTGACTTTGTGGGGCTGTGGCACTGTTCCGACAGAGCCTGTCAATAAAATTACGTACACGATTCCGGGTTCTATATTTCCTTTGATTAATCGGCAGAAAATCATTGAATTTTATCCCGACGGTACAGTAAGGTTGAGTGATTGTGAAATGTTTGATATGGAAAACGGTACGTCTGCTTACCTGCCGGGAGAAGCGCCGGTATTGCAAGAGTATACTTTTACAATCCCCAAATCATACTTTTCTGCGCTGGAGAAAGAAATTTATCGAGCAAATTTTTTCTCTTTGCCGGAAGATTTGGGCGTACACCGTACAGACACAGCGTATACGTATCTTTCGGTTGAAACGAGCAGTAAAACGCATACTTGCGGCGGAACCGATTGGCCAAAAGAAATGGATGGCATAGCAAAGGCGATTGACGATGCGCTTAATCAGGCTTATTTTGAAGACTCTCGTGAAGGTGACTATACGATAAGTGATGCTGCGATAACGCACACGCTGATTTGCTATAACCTGGTAGAGTATGAGGTTGTAATTTGGGAGACAACGCTAAAAGGTGACGGCACTGCTGTTAAGAGCAAATATGGCCCTTATCCGCATCCGCTGGCAGAGTTGGATTTGGATTTTGATCGCGATGCTTCTCTTTTGATAAGCTGCTATGAGACGGAGTTTGATCTGGCTTTATTCAATGCGTTGTTGCTTCAAATACAGGAAAATGGTTTTTTAGAGTTGCCTGATGTTGTTCCGGGTATGAGGGATGGGGTGCCTATCGACCTTTCAGATTCTAATGAAAAAAATTATATAACGGTAATCATCGATGATGTCTCTTATACCAAAAGCTTTATTGGAGCGCCGTCTTATTATGCGCCTGTTTCTTTTGTCGAGGTGCTGGATGCTTTTGGAGAAGCGCAATCTTCTACTGCAGAAGAAGCGCCTCCTACGATAGAGGCCCTTTTGAAATGGGATTTCTAAAATATCTTTTGTTTGTGATTGAGAATGTAAAATTCTATTTATGTAGAGTTGTAATATTTCATATTTTTAGAGCCGATGATTGAAAAAAGCAGACATTACTTATTAGATTCGATAAATGACCGGAGCGGGAGAAAATATTTAACTTCCTTTATTTGATGATATTAATATAGAGTTTATAATCAGTTTTGGTTTGTCGTGCATATAATGTAATATTCAATGTGTATGCGCAGTAAGAAGATACACGTTGAATTGTTACAACCAATGCAATTGCTTAAAATGCAGTTGTGTGTCCTGGTATCGTTGTGTCAAGCACAACGAATCTCTCTTCGCCATAACTTATATAATGGCGTAAACTGTCTCTTATGCGTCTATGATAGTGCTTTTGGAAGGAACTCCTATTCTTTTGACGATTTTCAAATATTAAATAACTTTATCAAAAATATAATCGGTGATATCAATTTTACCGTACCAGAAACCGACAATGAGTTGATATC
>CALGIV010000159.1 GCA_937914785.1 uncultured Eubacteriaceae bacterium
ATAGAACCCGACGCATTGGAACCTGCTGCTTCCATCCCGCGGGCAACAGAGCCCTGTACATACCCCTCGCGCACACCCGGATCCCCCAGCATCGCACCCTGGTTGCGCATATTGATCAACTTCGTCGATTCCTCGTCATAAGAAATCGAGGCGATGCCGACGGAAAGAACTTCCATCCCGCGCTGCTGCGTCCACTCCTCATCTAAAATCTCACTCATATGCTTGCTGAGCACAGGCCCCTTTGAGGCCACATGCGAAATCCGCTCGCCTTCGACCGACATTTGGTTGATCGCCGCCTGAAGCGCCTGCAGAAACTCCGCAAGATACTGCGCATTGATATCGTTGATGTCGACGCGGTCGCGATCTTTGGGAATTACATTTGCGTAAAACAGAATCGGGTCCGTGATTTTAATTGAATACGTCCCGTGCGTACGCAAAAACAATTCCGCATTGTAGAAATTATCAAAATAATTGATCGGGTTTTTCGTGCCAAACTTAATACCCTTGATTTCCTGCAAATTGATATAGAATACCTTCTGCGTCACTGCAGGCACACCGCCAAACTTAAAGCGGCCAAACGTCTCCTTCACGCTTTCTTTCAGCTGCCCGTTGAACATCGATGGCATCGTGGAATGGTCCACTTTATAATATCCCGGCTCCGCCGTAAAGTCGACAATCTTGCCGCCATCTACCAAAAGCATCATCTGATTGTCATACACGTGAATGATTGAACCGTTCGAGACGACATCCTCTGTGCCTTTTTTGTTTGAAGAACGCTTATCGCCCTGTCGAACTGTTACGCCTTTTGTAAAAACGATCGTATCGCTCATTGCATCCGGCTCTAATACTTCCAGCCATTGATCGGCCAGGCCACCGCCAACTGCACCGGTAATCGCTTTGATTAAACCCATTGTTTTTCCTCCTGTATGCCTCATTTCAATTATAATATATATTTTATCATATGAATGCCGATTGATGAAACTTTTTCTGCTTCATCATCCTGTTTATTACATTTTCAGACAAATATAAGGCCGATCTCAATCAGACCGGCCTTATATGATGCTTTTATCCCTTAGCACACCGCTGTTAGCCTCCGTAATATCGCATTTGCATTTTTTCGCGTATACACAACAAGTGCTTTTCATTATTATTTTAACACATCGCACAACTTAATAGATATGGTTTTTTTGCTGAAATAAAAACGTTTTGCTGTGCGCTACGCACAATAACGCTGGATTTTTCACTCTAAGTGTGCTAAGCTTTTGAATAAACAGCAACGCATTATGGAGGGATAGCGATGAATAACCTGATGGCTCCTAAAGATAAAAAGGCCGCTTTTTTCGATTTGTACTTTTCTTCAGCAAATTTGCATGAACTGGTCTGCCGCGCTTCCGAACTGCTTCAAAACCCACTAATCGTGTATAATGTTCAATTCCGTGTTTTGGCTTCCAGCAATATCGACCTTATCTCGGACCCTTATTGGCGCGAGTATGTACAACAGGGATACTGTACCTACGAATATGCCTCCTACGTTATGCACGATGAACATATCCAACAGATGCGCCGTAACGACACACCCTTCCAGGTTTACTGTTCGATTTCAAAGAATCGAAAAATTGCCAGCGAAATTTATTACAACGACAAACAAATCGCGACCGTATTGATGTCGGAATGCCAGCGTCCGTTTACATCGGAAGATATCGACCATATGGCAGACGTCGCTTATATGGTCGGCGATATGATCAAAAAAGAAATCCCCGAGTCTGCTTTCGCCTTAAACGAAGATCTCCTGTTCGGCTTGCTGAACAGAGCCTACAACGATAAAGAAGAATTTACTGTTCAATTGAAGTTTTTAGATATTTCAATGCCGGATGAGCTGATCCTTTTGGTTTTTGATTTGTCTGAGAACCGCGGTAACGAATGGATATTGAATTCGCTTATCCAGCAAACACCCCTCTGCAAACTCTCAGTACCCTATCAGGGTTATTTAACCGTGCTGACAAGCTCGCAGGAATTGCAAAGAAAAACAGAACAACTGACCGCATTTTGTAAAGAACACCGCCTGACCGTCGCTGTCGGCGATGCTTTCAAAGATCCGCTGGATACGCGCAAGCATTTTTCCCGCGCATTGACAACCCTGCACCACGGCAAGCGCATCTATCCCGAACAAGATATCTTATACGCGCATCAAACCACTTATTTTGCAACGTTACCGGAAAAGAACACTTCACTGGCCTACGAAGAATTTGCACACCCCGTACTCAAACGCCTGCGCGCCTATGACGAAGAGTATCACAGCACGTTATACAAAACTCTTTTTACCTATTTATTGAGCAATCAAAAAATACAACTTGCCGCCGACAAGCTGTTCCTGCACCGCAACACGATGCGTTATCATATTGCCAAAATCATCGAAATCGGCCAGGCCGACTTGGAAGATGTTTACGAAGTCAACGACATTCTGCTCAGCTACCGCATCCTGCGCTACTATGGCATTACTGACTGAAATAAGATTTAAACTTTATCTTTTTCTGCAATCAAAAAAGACCACGGCTGTATTGCTATATCGCCGCTTAACGGTAACGATGACCAAAGATCGATATACTCTTCATCCAAATGCACCTCTCGCTGCATTTGCGAACTGTTTACCGCAACGACGATGCTTGAGTCACCTTTTTTGCGCCGATAAGCGGCCAATCCGTCGCGTGCCTCGATAAACTCTATCATACCGCCGGCAAAAGCGGCATGCTCTCTGCGAATGTTGCCCAGCTTTCTATAAAAAGCCGTCAAGCTTTTTTCTTCTTTTCCCCACGGAAAACAGCGCCTGTTGAACGGATCATAAGCGCCTTCCAGCCCCGCTTCGTCACCGTAATAAAGGCAGGGTACACCCGGCAGGCTATACTGCAGGACTGCCGCAAGCTTTATCAGACAACGCGCTCTTTTGCGCTGAACATCATCCAGTACGTAGCCGGCCTGCGCTTCTTTACATTCAGGCAATCGGCCTTTACTTCCCAGCATCGTCAATATACGTGCCGTATCATGGGTCGATAAGATATTCATACAGCAATCAAGCGCTTGTTTCGGGTACCTTTCAACCAAGTCCCCGACAGCATCGGCAAATGCACAGGCATCTTGCGTCATCAAAAAATTCAGAACAGCGTCACGCAGCGGGTAATTGAGCACACCATCCAACTGCCGCCCCAGAAAGTAACGCCGCCGCTTATCATACGATACCTTCGTCGTCGCTTCCTCCCAGACTTCTCCGATCAATAAGGCTTCTTTCTTTTCTTCTTTTGCCGCTTTGCGCAGCGCATCCAAAAATTCATCCGGCAGCTCATCCACCACGTCAAGCCGATAGCCCGCAGCGCCAAGCTTCAGCCATTTTCGCACAATACCATTTTTGCCGAGCATAAAATCGATATAGCTCTTCTCAAGCTCTTGGACATTTGGCAGCGTGTGAACACCCCACCAGCAGTCATACTTATCCGGAAAGCGCTCGAACGTATACCATTTGTAATACGGGGATGCTTTCGACTGATACGCCCCTAAAGTATCATACGTCCCATAACGGTTGAAATAAACACTGTCGCTGCCCGTATGGCTGAATACGCCATCCAGCAGGACTTTCATCCCACGCTTCTCTGCCTCACGGCAAAGGCGTACGAACGTTTCTTCATCACCAAAGGCCGGGTCAATTCTGTTATAATCTGCCGTATCGTATTTGTGATTGCTGCGCGCTAAAAAAACAGGGCTTAAATAAATACAGCTCACGCCCAAAGAAGCGATATAATCCAGTTTTTCAATAATGCCTGTCAGATTACCGCCAAAAAAGTCGTCGTTTCTGACTTCTCCTCTATCGTCAGGCTGATAATGCGGAACCCCGCCCCAATCAGCGCGTACGATACCGCCTGCAGGCGGAGGCGTACTGCCGAAGCGGTAAAAGCGGTCGACAAAAATATGATAAAACAGCCCACCCTGAATCCATTCCGGCGCCTCATAGGC
>CALGIV010000160.1 GCA_937914785.1 uncultured Eubacteriaceae bacterium
TGAATTGATTGAAGCGGCAACGGTCGCCAATGCCAGGGAAGGGATGTACGCTTATCTGGGCAGTATGGGTACAAGTTCGGAAGGGCGCGATATGCCGTATCTGATTATTGCGGACAGCGAACAGACGGTAAAAGACTACCGGACGTTGAAAGAGTTAGCGGAGCAAAACCCGGCGGCTTTACAGGCGCAAGTCGATAATGGCACGCTGGATTATAAAGTTCCGGTGCTTTACAGCAACGTTCACTCCGATGAGACGAACGGCGGAAGCGCTGTCATGGATTTTATCTGGGATTTGGCCTTAAGTGAACCGAATACGCCGTCAAGCTATAATATGCTGACAGGGATGAAAGTAGAGGGCAAAACCAGGCTGGACGCTCAGCGCGCGAACAGAGGGCAGCATACGTCGGCATTGATCGAACCGTTTGGGCCGACATTTTTAGGCGCGATTACGCCGAGTGATACCAATAACACTTCGGGGGTTGTAAATTTAGAGCAATACTATGAAATAAGTTCAAAAGAGCTGGATGTTGACGCATTACTTGAAGATGTGTTCTTCATCTTAATTCCGAGCGAAAACGTCGACGGCAAAACCTATAATGTGCGCAATAATGCGGAGGGGTTTGATTTAAACCGCGACAACTTGTTCCAAACGCAGGTAGAGACGCAGAATATAACGAAGTTTATCGCAGAGTGGAATCCGATTGCTTTTATTGAGCTGCACGGCTTTGTCGGCGGTTTCCAGATTGAGCCCTGCACGCCGCCGCATGAACCGAATGTGGAATATGATCTGTACGGCGAAATGGCGTTTAAGGGCGGTGAGGCGTTCGGTGCGGCGGCGGTTGCGAACAATACGATGTACAACAGCTACGTTATGCCGCTGCGCGATTATCTCGTGACGAGCAATGAGCAGCCGTACTGGAGCAGCCCGTGGGATGATATGTCGACGAACTATACGCCGCAGTATTCCCTGTTGCACGGGACAGTGGCCTACACGATTGAGGTTCCCGCGGATAACCAGCAGGGGGTCGTCGCACTGGAATATGGTTTTTTCGCTTTTAGTAACTTTGTTAAAGAAAATAAAGATACTTTGTTTATGAATCAGCTGGAAGGCTACCGCCGCGGCATTGAAAACATCGATGCGGAAAGTGTGCGGCCGTGGTATGTCGATGCAAACGACAATGTCGGCGCGGAAGCGGGAATTTTCCGCCCGAGAGACGCGGAGAACAACAATTTCTTCCCGGAATATTATGTGATTCCGATGGATTTGGACAATCAGAAGAATCTGGCGGCAGCTAATGAGATGGAAGCGTTTTTGATTCGCAACGGCGTGACAGTCTCGCGTCTGACGGAGGACGTAAGTGTAAATGACGCTGTCTATCAGGCAGGAAGCATCGTCGTGGATATGCACCAGGCCAAGCGCAATGTGGCAAACGGCGCACTTTATGAAGGCGTGTTGATTACGGAATGGCCAACGCTTTATTCCGAGCCGATCACAGCGTTCGATAAGACGCGCGGCTTTGACTGTACGGCGATTCATACGGCCGGGGCGTTTGAAGGCAAGCTTACTGTTGTGGCTTCCGCCGATGGCGGACAGACGCAGTATAAAGGCCGGGAAGGCAATGCCGTCGTTATCCGTCACAGCGGCATCGAGGCGGTTCGCGCAGTCAATCAGATGTTAAGCGACGGACAAGAGGTCGGATATATTACAGAAGGGCCTTATACCGGGGACTTTCTCGTAGCCTATGACACATTTAGTGCTTATAAAGACGATTTCGTGTTGAATGCGTATGGCTTGCAGGCAGCGCCTTCGGCAAGGAAGATTGAGCAACCGACGATCTATATTGCCGGCAATCTGGGCGAAGCGACGACGGGTTATGTCGACTATAACCGAATTTATAACAGCAATCAGGATTATAACTTTAACCGCTTTGCCATTGTAGAACAGATGCAGT
>CALGIV010000161.1 GCA_937914785.1 uncultured Eubacteriaceae bacterium
GGTCGTGACAGCCGTGCCGGTCGGGTGCGTCAGCGTGATTTTCGATAAGCGCGTACCGTCTTTTTTCTCAATCGTGGAAGCCAGCGTAATAAACGACATCCCGCCTTCGGCACGTTGAGCACCGCGCACGAAGTCGACCTGGCCGCCGGTGCCGCTATATTGCGCAAAGCCGATTGACTCGGAAGAGACCTGCCCCAGCAGGTCGATGGCCAACGCAGCATTGATCGAAACCATCTTGTGGTTTTGGGCGATAATAAACGGGTCATTGACCCAGCCGATATCTTTGACGAAGACGTTGGAGTTTTTGTGCAGGAATTGATAAAGTTTTTTGCTGCCGCCGGCAAGGCCCAGAACCGATTTGCCGGGATGCAGTGTTTTGGCTGCATTTGTGACAGCACCCTTTTGCGTCAGGTGCATCATCGATTCTGTGTACATTTCCGTATGGATGCCAAGGTCTTTATGGTTTTCAAGCGCATAACCGATGGCGTTTGAAATGCTGCCGACGCCGATTTGCAGCGTAGCGCCGTTCGGAATGCGTTCGACGACATAGGAAGCGACTTGATTGTCCAGTTCGGACGGCTCTGAGATCGGCAGCGTTCCGATTCGCTCGCGCGCTTCAACAATAGCGTCGAATTCACTGATATGCGCCTTAATGTCCGTCGGCATATCGACGGTTTGGTCGTTGATTTGCAGGATCTTGATGCGGGATAGGGACATCGCAGTTTTAATGCCGAGCGGATAAGTGCCGAAACTGACATAACCTGCCTCGTCAGGTGGCGTCGATTGAATCAGAGCGACGGTAGGGCGAATGGCACCTGCAACCATATCGTTCTGCCGGTGCAGATGATAGCTTATCGTATCGATCCTGGCGCCGTTTTTTTCCGCATACCGTTCAATCGGCCCTTTGAAACAGGTTTCAGGCAATCGAGAAAATCGGTCATTACGCCGACGTACAGGGTGACGTCTTTAAGCTCTCGATAGCGGTCGCAGACGGCGCGCTGCAACGTTAAGGGTGCGCAATTGCTCATCGAGCTGAAAATCCTGTCGCCCGATTGGATAAGCGCCGCGGCTTTGTTGGCGGTCATTAATTTATCGGCATATTCTTTTCTCCATTCCATAAGATTTGCTCCTTGGTAGAACATTAAAGAACTTCTTTTCTTTTAGTATAATATCATCTAAATTAAAAAACAATAGTAATCGACTACATTTCTAATATTAATTCCAGGAATTTTTAAAAAATATATGCGGTGCGGTGACAATGCAAAAATTGATGCTGGTAGTATAATAAGAATACCTTTTAAAGAAGTAAGCCGTCGGCTTAAAGCTATACGGCGGTTACGTGTTTGGCCGAGATTTATTTTTAATTTCGTCGATACCAATATTTTGATAGAATGAAAAAATTTCTGCCACGAATAATAAAATATAGCATTTTAAAAAAATTGTGGTATGATAGTACGATAAAGAATTGAGGGACAGCTATGAAAAAGAAAAAAAAGAAACGTTTTGCCCCGCTTCGCTTCCTGTTAAAGACCATCATCATCTTAGCAGTCATATGCGTCGTTGCGGTGGTATGTGTGATATCTTTTGACGTATTAGGATTAAAATCTATTCAGACAGGCACTTTGCCTTATACAGACGACGAACTGTACGTCGCCTCGGGGGCGACGTTTTCGGAAAATGTCGTGAATATTCTATTGATCGGCGTCGATTACCGCGATTTTGAACCGACGGTGCGTTCCGATACGATGATCGTATTATCTTATGATAAAACGACGGCGCATACGTCGCTGACGTCATTTATGCGCGATACTTGTGTCTACATTCCGGACCTCGGGTATTATGACAAGCTGAACGCCGCTTATGCTTACGGTGATGAAGCGTTGCTGGTTAAAACGCTGAACTATAATTTTGATTTGAATATTAAGCATTATGTGACTGTCGACTTTTCGGCGATGGAACAGGTTGTCGATGCGCTGGGCGGTGTGACGATGGATATTGCGGAAGAAGAAGTCGACGAGATCAACCGATGTCTGCGCGAACAGGCAAACCTGCTCAGCGGGGAGGAGCAGTACCTGACCAGTGCCGGCCTTCAAACGCTGACGGGCAGACAAGCCCTGGGATATTGCCGCGTGCGCAACGTGGGCAACTCTGATTGGGACCGCACGTCACGGCAGCGCAAGCTGCTCAGCGCGATTGCCAGAGAGGTTACGACGGATTTAAATCCGATCAAGATGGTAAAATTGATCAGGCAGGTGATGCCGTTGACGGAAACAAATATGGACAGCGATATGATCGTTGAACTGGCGAAATCTTATTTGTCAAATAAATCGACATTCTTTGTAGAGGATTTTCGTATTCCGTTTGACGACTATGTCGTCGATGCCTATGAGTTTGGCGGTTCATACCTTTATCCCGATACGCTTGAGGATAATGTCATCAAACTGCATCAGAATATTTACGGTATTGATACCTACGAGCCGTCGGAAAAAGTACAGGCTATCAGTAATGAGATTTATTGGATGTATTAGGATTGGGTGAATAAGTTAAGAAGTAGTCGAGAGCAGATATGAAAGGTATATCTGCTTTTTTTATTGTTTTTTAGAACACTGTTTTGGATGATTATTTAGTCAATGTGGAGTCATAAAGTCTATTTTATTGGTAGTAGCAATGTAGAGATAATCAGTCCATTTTAATTTGATGATTGGGTTTGTGGATATAGTAAGTCAAGATTTCTTATTTAAATTCTTTCACTTGTTTTCTTCGCGCTTTTCTCCTGCAGGAAAAGCGCAATGAGAACCGGAAATAAAAACATAGAAGAAGAAACTTGATGATAGGTTTATCTCAAGCATAGTAGAGTGGTTTTAAATGCAGGGTTTTAGGGTCACTATAAAAAAAGAAGTTCATATTTATAAGAATGTGGAGTTTTAGCATCAAGTTTGCGCTGCTATAAAAGCGGCTTGTTATTCATAATATCAATTGGCTGATTTTAATCTGGATGTATTAAGTCTATTTATTGCTTGTGTGAAAAAGATTATTGGAATGCAAAGTTGATAATACAGAAATGTATTTGTAATAATGAAGGAAAGGGCGGAACGGATGAATAGTGAAACTGAAAAATTATTTTGTCGGATTAAAATAAATTGTATAATCGTCCATAGTCAGGCAATCTCCGTAAAGAGCATAAAAATGTTCTACTGCCGTATCGATAAAGTCTTCGGATATATTTAAATATTCCGCCAGTTCAAATTTGTTTTTAACGCCGTCTTTGCAAGCCTGAATCAAATCTTCGACGGATATCAATTGAAAAGCTGCCCAGCGCCTTGCCCGCGCTTCCTGTTTTTTATTGGTGAGTTCCGTTTGATCTAAAATATCACCATAGGAAGTAAAATAATGGCCGAGCTCTTCTGCCAGGACACAGCTCTTTTCGACAGACGTTGCGATGTTTTTATTGATAACGATAACATTATCGGCATATAGCCCCAAAATTCTTTCAGACAGTGGCTCTTCAATCAATTCAATTTTATTTTCATCGATGATATTTAATAACTTTTTATGCAAGTCTGCTTCTCCAATCATCCAACCGGTTGATAAAAGCAGCTTATCGCTGCTTCTGTCAACTGTTATTTTGTTATAAAAATTTATTTGGTTCTACAACGATCGTTTACTTCGGATGAATTCCTTAAAACGCTCAATTTCTTCAAGTTCTTCTTCTGTCCAGTCATCGCCGTCGTGATGTGCTGCGATCGTTTCGATGTCGTAGGCTCTTTTTTTGTCCGTAACACCTAACAGGTAATCCAGCGAGACATTGAATATTTCACAAATTCGGATTTTGACCTCATCGCTGGGCGTCCGCTGATTGGTTTCGTATTGAGACAGCGTCGTGTTACTGATGTTCAATTTTCCGGCCAAATCGATTTGTGTATAGTGCCCTTCCTCGCGCAGTTGCCTGATCCGGTCCCCTATGGTATGCATTGTCTGAGGTCTCCATCTACTTCTCATTTTGAGAATATGCTATCAAATAGTTCACGATAAGTAAATGAAATTTCACAAATAGAAAAATAAATCCTTGACATTTTGCTAAAAGAGAAAGTATAATAAAGAAAAGTTTCACAGAAAGCAAAATTAAAGACAAATTTTTTTGTCAAAGATATTCACAAATAGAGAAAACAAGTACTCTTAATGTGAAAGTGCTTTGAAAAATGAGATTGTAAAAACGATTGAGTGCATTTTATCGTGGATTGAGCGAAGGAGGTTTTAATTATGCTACAGAAACGAACGGACAGCATTGTCCTGATGCGTACGGAAGAATACGGCGCGACACAAAAGGCATTAAAACAGGCGGAAAAAGAAATCAAAGCGCTGCGTTACGAAAATTTAAAACTGCAAATGCAGATTTATGCATGCAGGTTATTGCTGACCCTGAAAGGCGGGATTCAAAATGGCGATGAATTGGTGTAAATGCGGCCGTATTGTTCTTGCCGGCCGGTATTTATGTAATGAGTGTATGGTGAAGGTGCGGTGGGCGCAGGTAAAGGCGAATAAGCAGAAAGTGATAAAAGAAAATGAGACGAAAAAAGAAAACCCCTGTGGTGTTTAAGTATGTGATGTATCTGGATGCCGGTGAAGCTGATCATTGGGCGCGGATTACGGAAGCCGGCTATAACCGGCAGCGGCCGCTTGTGCCGCTGAAAAGCGCCGAGGTTGTTGTGGCCTATCATTATAGAGAATATGTGCTCGGCGATATGCTCGAAATATTTGATCGGGAAATTATGCGCTGCTTCAAGCGCGCAGGTATCTTTGCGCCGACAGCGGCGCGCAGTGACTTTATGCTGCAGTTCTGCGCGGTGCCGGACTGCATGGATTATATCGAAATTTTGGTTCTGCCAAAAGAGATACCGCGCAAGCAAATGGAGTCTTATTTATTGAGAAAGAAGGATGCCGTATGATGAACGAAACGATTACGATTGCCAGCCTGCATGCGGCCTATACGCTGGAAGAATATCTGGAAAACTACCGGTTTCTGGACTTGCTGCTGCAGCAAAAGGAAGATGAGATAGACAAATACAGTGCAATTCGCGAAGGCCTTGTATCGACGCTTAAGCCGACAGGGCGTGTGCAGGAGACGAAACGCAACAAACGTGAAGAGCTTTACGTGTATTATCACGATCTGATTATGGAAATCGAAAAGGATGCGATTAAATACATACAATATTATAAGGCGATCAAACGGGATATCGAAACAAATGTGGACAAGTTGTCCAGTTTTGAACAGATCGTGTTGATTAAAGCAAAGTATTTTGAAGGCAAGACGTATGAAGTTATTGCCGGGGAAATGAATTATGCCGACCGGACGGTCTATCGAAAAGTCAATCAGGCGTTAGGCGAGCTGGCCTCTATTATGCAGATGCGCAGAAAAAAGTAAGACGTCAGTGTATGTCATTGGAAAGTGTGCTAAACTGTATGATGAGAAGGTTTGGCAAACAGAAAAAGCGCTTTTGTGAAAGTGCTTTTTTCTTCTTTCTGCAATCTGTCAGTGTATGTCGGTAAAAACGGTGCTATACTGTAGACTGAAAAGAGATGCCTGAAAAGGCAAGCCGCCAGGCGGTACAAAAGCGTTTCTGAAAAGAGGCGCTTTTTTCATATATCATTGGGTATTTCAGGGAAAATCAAGATCACGATAAAGCCGGATTTGGACGTTGGGCTGGTTGACCACGAAGGCCGCGGCGTACTGCTTTTATCAAGGCAGTAGGCTCCGGTCTTAATCCAAAGCCAAGTCCGGTTTACTTTGCCGGGGGTGGGTGGCGTGTGGTTTAAAGGAGGCGATATCGCTGAAAAAGCAAAGCAGCGGACAGAGAAAAATAAAACAGTTGAAAGGAGTGGCAGTAGTTGCTGGAAAAGATTCAAAGAGCGTTGGAAGCGTTTGACGATATGGGTTATTACTTCGGGCTGGCGCCGGAAGAAGACCCGCCGCAGGCGTGGAATTATTTCGTCGTTTCCAGAGAGAAGATGCTGAAAAAGGAAACGTCGCTGGATTTTAGCACACATTACGCGGTGACGATTTATCGCGAGGAAGAAATTCCACAAGAGTATGAGTTTGCAGTCATGAAAGCGGTGATGGATGCGACGGGCATGCGTCCCGCGAACGAGGAGTTTCTTTTCGAATACGTCATAAAAGAAGGCGCCGGTACGATGGTAGAGAAGTTAAAACTGTTGTTTGCCAAGGCTTCAATCGGCGCGAAGGTATTGAACTAAAGCATAAAACACCGATTCGGTGTTCTATAAAATAAACATTTTAAGGAGGAAGCTATAAAAAATGGCTTATAACAAAGTATTTTCAGAATTTGAAGTAAAAAGAACGGGACTGTTGTTCCCACAGGAAGATGAGGCGAGAAGCATCGGCGCGGTCGGCTCGCTCGAAGAAGTCGCCGAAGTGCGTCAGGTCATCAAGAAGTGTGAAGGCATCGAGCGCAAGCGAATCATCCGTGGTTCCGGCGCAGGCACGCTGAACTTAAACTTGCATATGGTGTATGACGTATTTGCAGACGTGTTTGGTATGAAGTTCTCAGAACTCAAAGACGGCGTCTATGCGTACGGTGCAGACAGCGTGCACCCCACCTTTACGCTGACATGCCTCGTCGTCGATGAGGATGGCGTTGAAAAGCTGCGCGCGTATCCGAATTGTGTCGCGACGACCGGCTTCACACGTACTGTGACAAATGGGGCGGAAGAGATCGCCGAAATGACGCAGGGCTACTACTTTATGCCCGATGAGTTCGACAAGGGCGTATACGAGTGTATCGTCAGCGAAGCGGCGGATGATGAAGCAGATCGGGTGACGCTGATTGAAGACTGGCTGACAAACTGGAGCTATGATTTAGTGCGCTAAGCGGCGTGAGAAGAGGTGGGAGTGATCCCGCCTTTTTTATTTTAAAAAAGATTAAGACAGGAGAAAATAAAAAATGAATAATACGGTATTACCAATTACGTTAACCAACGGCGAAAAAGCAGGGCTGACGTACTTCTTCCGCGGTTTAAACGTCGTGTTCGCAAAGAATCCCGATTTCAGAGAAACGTGGAACGGATTGATCGCCAAGGGCTCGACCGACGTGCTCGATATTATCACAGGGCTGTATATCGGCTACCTCTGCGGACAAATCGTACGCAAAGACGGCAAGTGTACGCTGCCGGCCGAGGTGTATGCGCTTGAGGAATTCACCGACCTGCTGCCGCAGGAAATTCCGTTTATCTTCAAGACATGGGCGGCGTTGATCTCGCCAAAAAAGCCGACGGTTTCCGCGAGCCGTTCCTCCGCAAAACAGGGGTCTTAAAAAACCAGAGCATTAAAATTCCGCAGTTTGAACTTCAGAGTGTGGAGGACTACTACACGTATTACGTACTGATTTTAGGCATTTCGGAAGATCTCTTTTGGGATGCCGACTTTTCCTTTATCCAATG
>CALGIV010000162.1 GCA_937914785.1 uncultured Eubacteriaceae bacterium
AGTCTTCCAGCGCTTCTTTGACTTCATCATTGAAATAGAGGATTTCTTTGTTGCCCGGCGCTGAAAACGCCAGGCAATGGGATAATCTTCTTACGGACCGTTAAATAGTCTTCCAGCGCTTCTTTGACTTCATCATTGAAATAGAGGATTTCTTTGTTGCCGCCTTTGCGCGTTACTTTAAAGCTGTTTTGTGTAAAGTCGATATCTTCGATATTCAGCCCAACGCACTCGCTGATACGGATCCCGGTGCCCAATAACAGCGTTATAATCGCAGCATCGCGCTCTTTGGTTTTATCGTGATACCGTTGCTGTGTTTTCGTAAGCTTGATGCCATTTTCAATGTTGTCTAACAAGTCAGCACTTTCATTGGCTTCAAGGCGTACGATCGGCTTATCTTTTTTAACAGGCATATCGACGAGCAACGACGGATTACTTGAAATAAGGCCTTTTTTATGAAAGTAACGATACATACTTCGAATACTGCTTAATTTCCGCGCTTTAGCCGGATTCGCATTGCTTAAGACCTGCTGGTCGTCCTTCTGATATGCAGAAAGAAATGATAAGAACTGTTCAAAGACCCAACTGTCCAGTCGTTCGATATCGTTCAGCGTAAAGTCGCCCAGAGACGAATAGGCGGTAAATAAGGAGACTTCATCCAGGAGAAACTGAAAAAAAGTCTTTAAATCGGTCGCATAGGCCAGGCGCGTCCGAATCGCCGTAGTCGAATCGATGCCTGTAAAATACATTGTGCAAAATGCCGGCAGTTCATCTAATACAAGGCGAAGTTTCTTTGTCAGTTTAATTTGTTGTTCCAGGGAATAGTCTGCCATTTAATAAAACCTCTGATAAAATTGATAAATCATTTAAAGCAGCGATGATGCCGCAAAAGCAACATCTTTAGTAAATTATATCAAAATTTTATTTTTTAGTCAACACTTTACTTTAAACCTGCATTTAGCAGAAAGTTGTAATTATCTTTTTCTGCCACTCTCTTCTATTATTTTAAATACCGCTCTAATGAAATCAAACTTTTAAACCCTAAAAATTCTCTTAACGCCTCAAGGCCCTGTTCATTTTGGCGCATATAATTGTCGATGGCATTACGCCGCAGCTGCGTTGCTGTCAGTGGTTTGAGTTCATTGCACTCAAATAATTCTTTAATAATATTCTGAATCGTTCGAACCGTCATACTCTGTCTGTTTGCGGTTCGAAACACTGCCCCTTCCCCTTCGGCCTTGTTTGATGCGACGTACTCGGCAAGATCTTTTGCAAATTGAACATCCAACCGCACGACGCGTGACTGTGTACCTTGGATATGGATTTTGTCGTTGCGGATGTGCACAGCTTCTATTTGCGCAATTTCAGCCGGCGTCAGTGCGTATATGGCCACAAGCTGAAATAAAAGCCGATTCCGCAAAGACGAACAATTGGTCAGGATTTGTTGTATTGCGCTATCCTCAAGAGTTACGCCATCAAGCATCGGAACGTATATTCGCTTTATGTGCACACGCTCCGCCATATTATGTTTTGCCATACCGTTTTCAATGAGGAAATCAAAAAACAGCCGCAATGAAGAGAGCTTTCGATTGATCGCCGGTGTATTGTTGCCGCGGTGCTTTTGCAAATAATTTACATATAAATAGATATCAGATTTGTCAAGCTGTATTATATCCGCGATCGTTACGTGCCTTTTCAAGCTCGACTCCAGATAAGTTAAGAATAAGCGCGTATCATACAGATAAGCTTTAACAGAATTGGCAGAAAGTTGTTTTTCTTCTTCCAGATGGCGCGCATATTGTATCAATATCGCCTGCATAGTCTTCACCTTATTTCGCGAAAATTTATTTATATGCATATTTTAGCATAAAATATCTGTTTTCAAAATATAATAACAACATTTTTTATTAAAATTTCTTGAATTATATATTTCGCGAATATAATAACTATATTTATCCCCCTTTCCTCGAAAAAGATATTGACGAATATCGAACATTGAATTATAATTTGATCGTATGACTTTCATTGCACAGGGGTATAGCTCAGTTGGTAGAGCAGTGGTCTCCAAAACCACGTGCCGAGG
>CALGIV010000163.1 GCA_937914785.1 uncultured Eubacteriaceae bacterium
AAATGCCGGAAAATTTTCAAGTCGTACTGCCGTCCGACAGGCTGTAATCGTACGTAAATGATTCGCCATTCGGCAGAGCGATGCGGTTTACGCGCCACATCGGCAAATCTTCAGAACTCAATTCATAAACCACACTGTAGATTGTATTCACCCCAGTCGCGTTATTCATACCCGGCTCCTGAATTTGGCTTAAATGCCCTTCATCAGTATAATAATAACGCACATTGATTGACTCCGGTACAGAATCCAGTGTGTCCGTGACATTATTATAATAACTAATACCACGGTTTATCCTGCTCAGTTGTCCGTCCTGATAAAAATAGCTGACAACCTTGCCGTCCGGCAACGTCATACCCGTTAAAATATCTTCGGTCTGTCCGCTGCCGTAAGTAAACGTCAGCTCGTTGCCGGCCATATTTCGCACTTTGATCAGATTGCCCTTTGCATTATACGTATAGTTTACGTAATCGCCTGTCTTGTCCTCCATCCGATTAATCTGGTTACTCTCGTTGAACAGGTAGACAATACCATCGTAACGCTCGATTTTATACGCCTTTTGTGCTGTGTCATACGTCAGCTGCATCTGAATGCCGGGCGGTGTATCAAAGCCGCCTGCCGCATTGGCCGCAAAGCGGTGGATCGTGCCGTCGCCGTCTTTGAGCAGCATCGCCGACACTACTTCTTTTCCCGCTTCTTCGTCATAAGTATATTCCCGCAGCAACATCGTATTAAAGCTAAAGTCCCAACCAGCACCCATAGCCGTCTCGCTCGTAGCCTGACTGTTATACGTCCTGCGTATAACCAGGCCCAACTGCGGTCCCGGCAGGGCAGTATCCTCAACAATGTAGGCAAAGTTACCCTGGCTCATTTCCGTATACCCCACGCCAAAGGAAGTTTGCGTCACGGAGTAATCCCAGTAGTTTTGCAAGCCCAGACGTTTGTCCAATTCGTTTTCATCCACCACTGTAGACGTCGCGCTGTTGCTGACGACAGACTCGCGCAAATGCGCCTGTGGGCCGAAGCGCGCACTCGCCGTAACGACATAATCGAACGATTCGCCGTAATTTAAGTTGTAGTCATACCAGTAAGGTGCGGTAATACCCGACTGGATCGGCTCCTTGTCTTTGATATCGAACTGCGCTTCCCCCGCATCAAACCGATAGACGTTATACGTCATCTCATCGTCGATGGCATCTTCAGCCGTCGCTTCTTCCCATCGTGCCAACACGGTGTAGTTGATGTTCGCGCGGGTGCTTAAATCCGAAGCCGGATTGATTAATTGCACCTCAAAGTTATCCTCGGCGCTGTAGCTAAAATGCTTGACCTTCACTGTCGCTCCGTATAACTCTGTCCAACCTCCATTCGTATTGTCCATCGTTAACTTTACTTTGACTCTATTTACAATCCCAAGGTCTGTAAATCCCAGCTCGGCTAAATCTTCGTAATTCAGCCACGCCTCCTCAGTTACGTCTATATAGGCACTGCCATTTATACTCAAAGAAAAAGTAATGCTGGCACCACCACCAGCAGAGCCACATGTTTCTAAATACAAACCCGCCAAGCCGCCAATAATTTCTTCTTCCAACAGAAGAATCGTACCCGGTCGTACCCAGTCGTCCACCCAGAGACCTTGGAAGCCATCGATAATATTTTCACAGTCGCGAATATTGTGAAGGCCCAGATCTTCATTAAACAGCGTCCTTTGCACCACGGGGGAGCTGTAATGGCTATAGCCATCGCTGTCGTTAATGCGCACAACAGCGTTTTGCATACTGCCGTCGGCATAATAGGCAGGGTCTGAGAGATCCATCTCAATGGCTTCATCGCTTGCATACGTGTTGTGCAGCCTGCCGTTTAGGAACAAGGCTTTCTCACCGACCGGCACACTGCCGGTATTTAAACGGGGGCTTAACGTTAAAGTCTCGTTATAACGCGCCATTTTCCATTGTCCATCGGTTAATTCTTTATCGATGACAAAATTATTCGCAATAGTCGCTCCCCCCGTACCGCCGCGCATATAGTTTGCGCTCCACACCGTGCTATTGCCGGCAACATCGGTTACCGTAAGGCGGTAAGTGTACGGCTTGTACCATGTCAGACTACCGATATTGACAATACAAATCTGTCCATTTATTACAGCGTTTGAACCGCTGGCCAGCACATTGTAGCTTCCTGAAGACCCATTGTTGACTTCCAGCTTCCATTCCGCAATGCCGCGATTATCAGTAATCGTGCCCCGAAAGGCGACGCTGTCGTTCAACAGCGTGCCGCGCACCGGTGAAGTGATCTCAACCGTCGGCAGCGTCGTATCGCGTCTGAATACCGCATGCCCTTTATTGCCTTGTTGAGCGCTATCATCTCCCCAAACAAAGAGCAGCAATTCCCCTTCAATATTCGGTACAGAGATATCTACGCCGCTGCTTCCATAAGAATTATTTCCCAGAGACTCCACATTACCAATGTATGATGGATTACTGACAGAGCCAGTCGCCCACTGGTATTTAACGCGAATGGTTCCGGCATTTGCAGACCCAACGCCAATCCCGCTCCACTTAACATTTACTTCCTCTGCGTTTGACCACCCGGACGGCGTTAGCGTAACCGTTGGTGCCGTCGGCGGACTATAATCTTTAATGGCAAATGTAGTCGATATTTTGATTGCCGAAGTATTGTTATTATTATCGACCGTCTGCACCTGAACCTTAGCATTTCCTGCCCAGTCTTTACTCAGATCTCTAAATGTATACGAAGTCGACGTTGTCGTTATTGTTTTAGTTGATACTTTACTGTTGCTGACAGGCACCAACTGAACGATGTAGTGCTTGATACCAGAACTTATACTGCCGGGGTTATCAGCGGCCGCCGGATAGCTGACCGCAACCTTCGACTTCCCTACATATGCTGTATCCTGGCTTGCGCTTGCCGTTACGCTTGTCACCGCATTCGGCGCCGTCGAATCCGGCATCTGAACCGTCAGGATCGGCGAATACGTTCCTACACTAAAAGTGTTCGAGATCGCCAGCCGGATATCATACTTTCCATTTCCGCCAAGCACGGTAGAACCATCATCCGGAAAACCCTTTACCGTACCGAAAATAGCTTTTGCCTTACTGCTATCCCATCTATACGTCGTATCATTATATTTGATCAGCTCACTATATGGAATTTCATACAGCTTGAATGTGCCGCCGCCTGAACCGGTTATGCGAATATCGTAGTTGGGTTGTTCCGGCGTCCCCTCCAGCGATTTATACCGGGGAAAAGATAAGACGATATTTGCTCTGGAACTATTCGTTATGCCAGTAGTGCTGACCAGCGTCGGTTTCGGCACTGCAACGTATGTAACATCCAGATAAGGCCGATAACCGGTAGCGCCTGTTCTGGAACCAAAAACATGGCCGTAGTTCCGCGTACTGCTGCTTTCCACCGTTGAACGCAGCATCACACCGTAATACGGATATCCATTATTCGTCATCCCGTTTGAATTATAACCGGACCAGTATCCCAAAATCCTGCCAAAGTCAAAGTAATGTTTCTTCAAATTTTGACCGGTACAAGTATTTTTTGTACTGTAGAATCCTGTCACAGACGGCTGATTGTTCCATGTAATCGTACTCGGCGACCAGCTGCTCGTCACTCGATAAAACTCCATCGTAGCGTAAGGCGACGAATTTTCGCCGTTTTCCCAAACTCTGAAGCAGGACTTTACAACGGCTTTATCCTTGATCGCACTCATCAGCGTTGGAAAATGGATATAAGTCCTTGAATATCCATTATAACTATAGCCATTATATGTTTCTGAGCCAAATCCAAACGGCATCACTTTCGTACCGGAAGAATAAAAATTCGTATCTCTATACGGTGTATGACTTTTTACATAAGCGTCCTGAACTACGCTGCTTCCCGTAAAAATGGAGTAAGAAGGATCCACGACTACCGGATAGACGCGCGCCTTATCTGTCAGATAATTTTCATCCACAACGACGGTTAGGATAAAGCCGTCTGCCGTCTCTAAGATTTCGTAATACGCCTCCGTACTGTAACCGCCTTCTTCCGACGCATCCGTCATATACGGCGCGGGAATAACGCCGATCTGCTCGTCCGTTTCATCGTCTTTGATCATAATCGCGCCGTACTCCGTCATCTCCGGATAGGCATTGCTGACCGTAAGTAAAAAGTCGAAGCGGTTGTTGCCGGTATACTCATTGAGGATAATGTTTTCCTTAATCCCGTCGCTGAGTGCGATATATTCATACTCGACCGGCTTTTTTACGCCCTTGCTTAGCTCCCCTTCATACCGGATTTTCGTCAGCTTTTCCTCAGGTTCTAAAAGTCCGTCATACAATCCAACGACCTCTTCTTCAACCTGTATGGCTTCTTTGGTCTCGATTTTTTCAACTACAACACTTTTACTTTCCTCTTCGCCTTTATCATATACTTCAAGGCGCTCGTACTTTTCCAGCGCCATCGTTGTCTCTTCTGTCAGCTGAACTTCGCGCGCCGCTTCAGGCTGAGCAGGCTCTGATAAGCCCGCCTCTTCCGTCTTTGTCGTTTTCTGCGCTCCTGCCTCTCCTTCCTCCGCTTCTTCTACCTGCTCCGGCGCCTGCACGCTCGATACGGGCTCTGTTTCCAAGGAAGCGGCAGCCACTTTTCTCAACGCCTCATCAAGAACGGCCGCTCTTGTACCGTCTCTGTCCAGCTCAATCGGCACCATCGTGACGGTATACTTGTCGTGCACCATCAACACAGGGTTTTGTGTTGAAATCCTTTCGGGCAGATAAGTCTCTACCTCGGTGGCTTTCGTTTTATAAGCATAGCTGCTGCCTTCCTTAATACCCGCTTTGCTTCTGCCTTCCAGTGCAACAAACGAGGTGTCGATATCGATCAACTCATCGTTTTCATCTTTAAAGCGAATCGGGGCAGAGTAGAACCGCGCCGTATACGACCCATCATCATTTAAAAACACCGTCGTATACTCGTCATTCTCTTCCGCTACAACATCCACAATCTGGGCCTCGACAGGCTCTTCTGCTTTTTCTGCCGCTTCTTCTAATATTGGCTCAAGCGCCTTTGCGGCCACCGTCATCATGCCGCAGTTTATCCAGGCTAATATCACTACCAAAAGAACGACCAGTACTTTTTTTATTCTTTTGTCCATTCTATATTCCTTTTAGACCGTATTTATCGGCTTGTACATCTAAGAGGGATGAAATCGAATTCATTGC
>CALGIV010000164.1 GCA_937914785.1 uncultured Eubacteriaceae bacterium
ACTGCTGCGCCCGCATCGATAAAGATTTCCATCAGCCCTTCGGTAATACATTGTTTGTAGATCGCCTGTGTGGCGGGGAAGATGATCAGGCGCACATAAGGGGCTACCTGGCGGCGTTTTAAGATGTCTGCCGCCGCGCGCATATCCTCAATGCGCCCGTTCGTACAGCTTCCGATAACGGCCTGATCGATTTTAAGGTGCATCTCTTCCGCCTGCCGAATAGTTTTTACATTTTCTGGAAGATGTGGGAAAGCGACGGTTAGTTCGATCTCACTCAAATCAATCTCGTAGATTGCCTGATAGGCAGCATCCTCATCAGCTGTAGGCGAAGTGCCGGCTCGTGCGCCGTGGGCATTTAAATAAGCGGTCGTCTTTTCATCGACGGGGAAGATGCCGTTTTTCGCGCCGGCTTCAACGGCCATATTCGCGATCGTAAATCGCTCATCCATCGTAATCGCGCTGATATCGCCTCCGAACTCCATCGAGCAGTAACGCGCGCCGTCGACGCCGATTTTGCCGATGATGTGCAGGATGATGTCTTTACCGCTCACATAGGGGCGTTTTTGGCCGGAAAAATTGAAGCGGATGGCTTCGGGCACCTTAAACCACGCTTTGCCTGTGGCCATACCGGCCGCCATATCCGTAGAGCCGACGCCTGTGGCGAAGGCTCCGAGCGCGCCATGTGTGCACGTGTGGCTGTCTGCGCCGATAATAACGTCGCCGGGGCTGATGAGCCCTTGTTCCGGCAGCAGTGCATGCTCGATGCCGACGCGTCCAACTTCGTAGTAATGCTCAATTTGCATCTGCTGTGCAAATTCCTTCATCTTTTTGGTCAGCCGTGCCGCGGCGATGTCTTTGTTTGGCGTAAAATGATCGGGAGTTAAAGCAATTTTGCTTTTATCGAATACATTATCTACGCCCATCTTATAAAATTCATCGATTGCTACGGCTGCCGTGATTTCATTGCCAAAGACCAGGTTTAATGAACATTCGATCAAGTCTCCGGCGGCAACGTGTTGTCTGCCTGCCTGTACTGCCAGAATTTTCTGGCTCATCGTCATACCCATGTTAAACAATTCCCGTTAAATAGCTTTTGCCTGAGCATAGATGCAATGATCCGTGATAATTTGAGCAATTTCTTCATCGGATACCCTCTTTTGCTTATCGCACAAGTCTTTAAAAATTTTAAAGGCCTTATTAATTTCTTCGCGCTCCATTTCAAAGCCCATTGCGCGTATACGGTCGGAGAAAGCGTGCCTGCCGGAGAGCTTGCCGAGCACCATAACGCTTTCCGTTTTGCCGACCGATTGCGGCGTCATAATTTCGTAAGTCATCGGGTTTGAGAGCACACCGTGCTGGTGAATGCCCGATTCGTGCGCGAAGGCATTGTCGCCGACGATGGCCTTTGTAATAGAAATCGGCACACCGGTGATTTCAGAGACGATGCGGCTCGTCGGGTATATTTGTGTGGTGTCGATGTCGGTAGAAACGCCCATATGTGCCTGACGCGTAGTAATTGCCATGATGACTTCTTCCATTGAGCAATTGCCCGCGCGCTCGCCGAGGCCATTGATCGTCGTCTCGATTTGCCGAACGCCCTGTTGGATGGCTGCGATGGTATTTGCCGTGGCCATACCGAGGTCGTTGTGGCAGTGTACGCTTAAGATGGCCTTATTGATGTTCGGCACGTTTTCTTTGATACCGCGGATAAAGGAAGCAAACTCGTCGGGGACGGCGTAGCCTACCGTATCGGGGACGTTGATTGTCGTCGCACCGGCATCGATGACGGCTTCAATGATTTTATAGATGAAAGCCGGATTGCTTCTGCTGGCATCTTCACAGGAAAATTCAATATCGTCGCAGTATGATTTGGCCATCGTCACGCTGGCGACGGCAGCTTCAAAGACTTCTTCCGGCATCATTTTCAATTTATGTTGCATATGGATGTCGGATGTAGCGAGAAAGATATGGATGCGGGGATGGCGCGCATATTTCAGCGCTTCCCAGGCGCGGTCAATGTCGGCGGCAACCGAGCGGCAGAGCCCTGCAACGCTACATTTTTCCATCGCTTGGGCAACCGCTTTGACCGCCTCAAAATCGCCGTCGGAAGAAGCGGGAAACCCCGCTTCGATGACATCGACGCCCATTTCTTCGAGTTGTCGCGCAATCTCAAGTTTTTCTTCAATGTTGAGGTTTACGCCGGGGGTCTGTTCACCGTCGCGTAAAGTGGTGTCAAAAATGATGATTTTGTTTTCGTTCATACTTTTTTCCTCCTGATATGCGCGTTTTAAGCGCTCAATGCTATCCTTTCTGTAATGTCGGTGGTCTGGTGCAAATAAAAAAAGTCTCCGTCCTAAAAGAATAGGACGAAGACATCGCTTCGCGGTACCACCTAAATTCACATTCGAAAATGCGCACTCTGCTACAATGCGGGCAAAGAAATCATCTTGCCGATATTGCGTCCCTCTGATAACGGTGGGCCTCCGACACAGCATACTAACCTTTACGGTGTTCCGTCTGCTGCTCAAGGATGAGTTCCGCTTCTGCTTTCACGAGCCGTCTCAGCTACCCGGCTCTCTCTGTGCATCCAGCATAAAGCGTACTATTTCCTCTCATCGCAATTACATGATTCGGATATTGTGGCAAACTATACCACGGAAAAAAAGTTTTGTCAAGGGTGAAATTTAAAAAAATTATAAAAATCGCAGGATGCCGGCAATCGCTTTTTTTGATTGAAAAAGCAGTTGCCGGAGATAGGAGAAATTATTTGTAAAATAAAGGTCATTTTTCAATATTCACTCAATATTTGCCCGTTATACTGCAAATGAACCAAACCAAAAACAAATTCCAAAAGCGGAAATATGTTTTTTCATTAATTTCTCCTACACTGCTAGTCGAGTAGACAGTGGTAAAGCAAAAAAGTAAGTCTTATTCCTGGTAAACAGCAATCATCTCTGTGATTTCACAGAGATGATTGTCGTTATTTCAGCTTTTAAAATCATATTGAATATAGGAATGTATGGGATTATACGACTGCTTTTGCAGGTGAATCCTGCCACAGCTGATCTGCTACCGGAGTCCAATGCTCGCAAGCATGTGTACATTTAGCACATAGATGGTCGACGTTTTCCGGTTGGGCCAAATCGGTGGAATGCGCACCTGCTGTATGCACCATTTCAGCCAGCTTTCCGTCGTTATCCAACAGTGGACAAGGGCGCAGGAGATTGTCATTGAAAGGCTGGTTTTGTTTGTATTGCATAAACAATGGCGATTTATAAGCTTCGAGCAGCGTTTTTTCGTGGATATTGGAATCGGAATAGTGAATAAATGCACAGGGTTCGATATCTCCGTTTGCATTGATGTGCAGATACCGCCGTCCGCCGGCGATGCATCCGTTGACGTAATCGCCGTCATTCCAAAAGTCAATGGCGAAAACAGGTTTGGTTTCACGGAATTTACGAATCTGGTGATACATATATTCGCGCTGAGGCGCCTCGACGATCAAATCGGTAGGTGCGCCTACGCCTACGGGCATATAAGTAAAGAACCAGGCAAATTTAGCGCCGCGAGCGATCAGGTCGTCAATGAATTCATCACTGCCGATGATTTGTGTGTTCTTGCTCGTATAGCAACAGGAGGCGCCAAAGATAAGTTTACGTTCCTGTAAAAGAGACATCGCTCGAATAACCTTTTGATAAGTTCCTTTGCCTCTGCGGTCATCCGTTTCTTCTTCAAAGCCTTCAATAGAGATGGCCGGAACGAAGTTTCGAACGCGCAGCATCTCATCGGCAAAGGCTTCATCAATCAATGTGCCGTTTGTAAAGGCCAAGAACATGCAGTCGTTATGTGCTTCACAAAGCCGCAGAATATCTTCTTTACGGACCAGCGGTTCGCCGCCCGAATATACATACATATAGCAACCCAGCGCTTTGCCCTGACGAATGATGTCATCTAAAGTATCGTAATCCAGCGAGAGCATATCGCCATATTCAGCTGCCCAGCAGCCGGTACAGCTCAGATTGCAGGCGGAAGTCGGGTCCATTAAGATGGCCCAGGGGACATTACAGTCGTGCTCTTCTCTGGCTTTTTCCTGTCGCGGCATACCGATCAGGCAGGCGTTGACAAAGAAGTTTTCAAACAAGGTCTTTCGTACGCCATCATCGACGTCTGTCCAAAAGCTTTTGATAAAATTTCCCCACATATTGTCTTCGTCTTCAATGACGCGGCGAAAGGCCGTACGCTGTTCCAACAGAGAGTCGGTTCTGTCAAGCCTGTCAACCCAGTTAAGAAGTGTGGGGATGTTCTTGTCCGGGTCGCCGTCAATCATATTGATAATTTTTTGCAGGCCGAATGCCTGCAACTGTTCACGGATCGTTCTTTCACTCATTTTTAACCTCTTTCGTTCATTGATACTGTTGGTATCATTGTATAATTATGTCGAAAGAAAAGCATTAAACAAAAAGAAGTCAATGCTCAATTTTAATACAACGAGGCAGAATTGTTTAAAAATTGTGCTTTTTGGTCGATTTGCCTATACTTTATTTTTTATAAAATCACTACAATGTAGGTGAGATGACGAAGGGAATTTGGTATACAATGAAACCGAGCAAAATAAATCGGAGCGTTATTCAGGTAATTGTAAAAAGAGCCATTCATCAATTGCAGGATAATCCGGAACGAGAGATTCGAAATCTTGTCGATTTGGGCGGGATGTTTGCCAAGGGAGAATTTCAGCGAACGTTTTTCGATACTGCAGGTAAAGAGCTTGAAAAAGAAAACAGCGCTTATTATGAGGTGGTCAAACGGCTAGTCTGCCAGACCGATTATGATGCGCTTTTTACGTTTGGTATGAATTTTGGCTATAACAGCCTGACGCATGGTGCATATAAAATCAGAGAATTTGAAAATGATATGGATTTTAATGTGCCCTGGACTATTTTCATACGAATAAAAGAAGAAGGCCTTTTGGATGCTGAGAATCTGACTGGTATTATCGAGCAGGGAAAAGCGATGGGCATTTTCAACTATACGTTATTAATAGAGCGAAATTATTCAAAAATGGCAGAGATCGCAAATATGATGGCAGTTCATAACGACTGTGCCTTTATATTGCCCGTTGCGCCGGAAGAAATTCTGTACGAATCGAATATCGCTTCTATACTGGCACTTAAAAATATTTTTATAGGTTTGAATATTCGCGATGCGGAGGATGGACAACTTGCAGCGGCAATAAAACTTCTCAGGGAGAAAAAAATATTGTGTGCTGCGTTTTATCCTATGAAATCGGACGAGCAGATAGCGATTGATGAGCCGCTTAAGCAAGCTTCAGCTTCGGGATTTGAGCTGCTGTTTATCTTGCAGGACGGTTCTTTTTATTTAAAGAATCCGGAGATTATTCAAGAGCTGGTGTACGCTTATCGAAAAGATCCGTCGATGCCGGTCATCCCTTTTGACCTTCTTTCGGACGTATTAAGCGTAGATCGAAGTATTTCGACAGAAGGTTGTCTGGCTTTTATATCGGAAGAAGGTGTTCTTTCGATCGTCAATATGGAAACAGGGGAAAAGAAAACCGGCTACAACATTATTGATACATCGCTTTCTGCGGTGTTTGGTGATGCACTGTCAAAGTCTCATTAAGAAATAGATTAAGCATCCTGTAAAATTTTTATGGCGGCACTTACAGTAGCTTTTTTGACCATCTTTACAAAACGGTCCGGTGGATATTTGGCATCTTCTTTAATCCAGCGGCTAAGTGTAGAGATGGTTAAATCGACGAAAAAATTGATGTAGAATTCTTGAAATTCTTCATTCTTGTTATTTTCTTCAAAGATATCTTCCGATCGGGTTTCGAACAATGTTTCAAGAAACTCTCTGAAAAAGTCATTAAAGGAGTCTTGCCCTTCATAATTCATCGCGTTGGCATAAAAGGCTTTGTTGTCGTAAAGATAGCGGCTGATGCGGCTGATAAGTTCCCAGATGGAGAGCTCGAAAACTTCTTCCTGAGTGACCTCGACGGTAATTTCTGTAAGGAAGATCCAGTTAAGAAGCTCGTACTTATCTTTAAAATGGTAATAAAAACTATTGCGGTTCATCCCGCATTCTCCAACAATGTCGCTGATGCTGATTTTGATGAGCGGTGTAGTCTGCATGAGCGTTTTTAAAGAATTGGCAAGCATTTTTTTTGTTAAAATTGAATTTGGCATATCTCACCTACAATATAAAAAGTAGCTGATAATCCGTTGTTGAGGGGACTATTTGTGTATAATAAATATACCACAAAATTATAAATTCGTCTATTGCTTTCAGGTGAAATTAAGGTAAGCTTTTGCAAGGATTTCATTCGATTGGAAGCAAAACAGAAAACACACGTATTGTTGTTGAAAGAATGTGTTCTGAACAGCGTTCAGCACAAAGTAAAAATTATTCCGGTAAGCCGCAGGTGATGGCCTTATTCAACGATCAATCCCATCAGTTTTGCCAGCTCCGCAGCTTGATAGGTATCTACCGTAGCGCCGTTGAGTTCTTCTCCGCGGTTTGAGGTGACGATGTTTTCGATATTGCAGGTTGTCAAATTTAAGCCTTTGAGCGGCGTTTGAAAGAAATTTGCCTTTTGAAAATTTGCGTTTTCAACGGCAAGAGCTTTATTCATACAGTGCGTGAGCGCGGCATCGACAAAGCCGCTGTCTTTGATGAGCACTTTGTTAAACGTGCTGTAACTCAAATCGGCATATTGAAAATTCACATCAATGAAGCGGGTATGCTTGATGTTGCTGTCGGAAAAATCCGTTCCGACGGCTTTGACGGAAGAGAAATGACATCGGTTGAAAAAGCATTTATTGAATTTGCTCGTCGACAGATCGCAGGCCGTAAAGAGGACATCGGTAAAGCTGCAGTTTGAAAAGTCGCAATCGATGAAAAGGCAGTTTTCAAAATAAACATTTTCATAAGTAAACTCGATGAGATCCCGGTCTTCTATAATGCGGCAGTCTTTGAAGTGCATATAACAAAGGCGCGCGTCTTTTTCGTAGCTTTCGTTGACACTTGAAAGAAAATCCTGCTTATGAAGTTCCTCGACGGCGACATTTGGTTGCTGGATAAACATAGTGGCTCCTTTTAAAACAACTGTGCAATGGCCTTATCATCGTATCATAAAAAACAATGAAAGTCGATGGAGAGCCATCGACTTTTATGAGTTCTACGAAAGAGAGCTTGTAAGGTCAAATTAAATCGACCTTTCGTTCAAGCACCTGAGTAGTTCCGTCGGTGCAGGTATATGCTGCCGTGATGGAAGAGCGATACTTTAGCGTAAGGTCATATGGTTTGAAGCTAAACCACCGCCCATAATGGTCGATATGTGTTTGGCTTTCGCGTCCGTCGGGCCAGGTAATTGTAACGATGCAGCCTGGCAGACCTCTGCCGGATGCACCGAATGAAGAAATATAGATGCGATCGAATGAAAAAGCATATTTCTTTTTTGATGTGCGGCGTTTTGTCGACGCGTGTTTTTCGGCAGGCTCTGCCGATTGCTGTGGTTCGTTATCCTCGTAAAAAATCATGGGGAGTTCCTTCTTTCTTTGAAATTACATTCCCATGATATGCTTGGCCGAGTTTATAGGTTCGTCCAATCGGTTTAAAGCAATGCAGCGATATCGTTTAACGACGGAACACAGGCGAACAACAGCGCGCTTGTTTTTTCGTCCGGCTGCAGTAAGTCCGGTACCATAACGACTTTAAGCCCTGCGCGGTATGCGCTCGTAATCCCGGCGGGCGAATCTTCGACGGCCAGGGCTGTATGGGGGCTTATGTTAAGCTTGGTACACGCTTTTAGGTAGATGTCGGGCTCCGGTTTTCCACGTGTGATCATATCGCCCGTAATAATAGCGGCAAAGCGGTCGCTTAAGCCGGCCTTATGTAAATAAAATGCTGCTTTTTTACGACTTGTCGATGTGGCGATGGCGGCAGGCGGTACACCGGTGGAATTCAACACC
>CALGIV010000165.1 GCA_937914785.1 uncultured Eubacteriaceae bacterium
TTATTATATATTACCCAAATCAGCTACTATTTGCAACCGAAAGATTTATGGCAATCCCCTCGCCTTCCCCATGCTACGAAGCTATCTTTCAAGTCGACGGTACTGGATGGCTTCCGCCAGATGCGCCGGTTCGATGTTCCTTTTTTCGTCGAGATCGGCAATCGTGCGCGCCAGTTTTAAAATGCGGTGATAAGCGCGGCCGCTTAAGTTCAGTGTCGTAAAAGCTTGCTTGATTAACAATTCTTCCTGTTCGCCAAGCCGGCAATAGGTTTCGATCATGCGCGGTGTCAGGTCTGCGTTCATCAAAATAGGCAACGTCGCATAGCGATTCAATTGAATTTGCCGTGCGGCGTTGACGCGGGCGCGGATGGTCTCGGAAGACTCCGCAGCTTTTTTGTCGGCAAGCTTCTCATATGAAATATTCGGCACTTCGGTGTGGATATCGATGCGGTCGAGCAAGGGGGCGGAAATTCTGTTTAAATAGCGCCGGATTTGAATTTCGCTGCAGCGGCACCGGTTGGAATCATCGCCGTAATGGCCGCAGGGACAAGGGTTCATTCCCGCCAGCAGCATAAAGGATGATGGGTACGTAATGGTTGCATTGACGCGCGAGATCGTCACGAGCTTATCCTCAATCGGTTGGCGCAGCGCTTCCAACGCATTCTTTTGAAATTCCGGCAGCTCATCTAAAAATAATACGCCGAGATGAGCCAGCGAGACCTCACCCGGCTGCGGAATGCGTCCGCCTCCGGTCAGCGATACGGCACTGATCGTGTGATGCGGCGCGCGGAATGGCCGTTGTTTTAAAAGCGGTTTATCAGGCTTTAGCAATCCGGCGATGCTGTAAATTTTTGTGCTTTCCAGCGATTCTTCCTGCGTCATATCCGGCAGGATAGACGGAAAGCACCGGGCGAGCATCGTTTTGCCGCTGCCCGGCGGACCGATCATCAGCATATTATGGCCGCCCGCAGCGGCGATCTCCATCGCGCGTTTGATATTTTCCTGTCCCTTCACGTCGGCGAAATCGCTGGTGTAGCAAACGGTGCTTTCTACAGGACTGTCGGAGGGATATACACAGTCTTTTTCACCATAGAGATATTGCTGCAGCTCGCATAAGTTTTTGATGGCAATGACTTCGATGCCATCGACGACGGAAGCCTCGGCGCCGTTGTCGTAGGGTAAGATGACACGTCGATAGCCCTGTCGTTTTGCTTCGATGATAATGGGCAATGTGCCGGATACCGCGCGAATTTCTCCGTTCAGCGACAGCTCGCCAAAGACGATGGTATCTGAAAAGTCGGCTTCGACAACCAGTTGCCCAGAAGAAAACAAGATGCCAAGTGCCATCGGCAGATCGTAATGTGTGCCTTCTTTTTTAATATCGCCGGGCGCCAGATTGATTGTGACGCGTTTATATGGGAAGACAAAGCCGCTGTTTTTCAGCGCCGCCGAGAGGCGGTCCTTCGCCTCTTTGACACTGGCATCCGGCAGGCCGACGGTGATAAAGGCCGGCATTCCGGAGGTAATATCCGTCTCAATTTGTGTGATAAAACCCTCGACACCGATCAAGGTACAACTTTTTATGATTGACAACATAGCATTCACCCCTTATAATGACATTATACAACCTAGAACGTTTGTTCGCAATAGAAAATAGAACATTTTTTCGATTTTTACGCAGGAGGCCTTTATGGAGAAAGAAATTTACTGGTTCTGGTTGAACGAACTGCCGAAGATGACAGCACAAAGGGCTGGGAAGCTGTTGGTATATTTTGAAGATGCCCAGGCGATTTACCAGGCGGATGCAAAGGCCTATCGAAAGGCGGGTATAAGAGAAGAATTAATCGATTTGCTCAACGATAAAGATTTGAGCGGGGCTGAAGTTGCGCGGATCAGAGCGCAGGAGAAGGGTATCCGGTATTACACGCCGGACAACCCGGGTTATCCGGAGAAGCTGAAGAACATTTACGACCGTCCATTGGTGTTGTATACGAAAGGAGAATATGAGTTGCGGCAGGGAGAGATTTGTGTCGCAATCGTCGGAACGCGCAATGCGACGCGCTACGGCATTCAAGTTGCGCGCAGCCTCGCCTACGATCTGGCACGCCGCGGCATCGTTATCGTAAGCGGGATGGCATTGGGCATCGACAGTGCGGCGCATAAAGGCGCCATTGAAGCCGGTGGCAAGACCATCGCCGTGTTGGGCACGGGCGTCAACAGGATTTATCCGAAAAGCAATACGTCGTTATATTATGAGATTTTAAATAACGGGTGTGCTGTAAGTGAATATGAATTAGATATGGAGCCGCAGTCGTTTACTTTTCCGCCGCGCAACCGTATCATCAGCGGACTCAGCGCAGGCTCCATCGTGGTGGAAGCAGGCAGACGGAGTGGTGCGATCATCACGGCACACGCGGCGTTGGAGCAAAACCGTGAGGTATTCGCCGTACCGGGCAGCGTGCTCAGTCCGCAAAGTGAAGGCACGAATCGACTGATTATTAAAAATGAGGCGAAGCTCGTGCGCAATTACCGCGATGTGCTGGACGAACTTCAATTTTCTTATATCAGCAGTGCAGACGATGCGGCAAACGAAGAGGGCAGAGGTGAAAACGAAGAAAACATCAATGCGCTGCTAAGTTCATTAAAAGAGGAAGAATGTGTTATTTTTGAAAAGATTCGCTACGGCATCGGCAGCGAAGATGAATTGGCACAGGCTTGCAAAATGAATATGCCTGCCTTAAAAACCGCTTTGACGATGATGGAGATCAATGGCGTAATTGTAAAAAACAAAGGGAAATTTTACATTAAGATATAACACGATAAGTGTTGATTTGAAATAGAAAAACCAACTGGGTGTTGCAAGAATCTGATTTTCTGTTATAATATGGCCTTATGTACGAAAAATATCGTGCTGTGCAATAGCCATACAATAACTGTATAAAAGGAATCGAATGAAAACATTAGTCATTGTGGAATCGCCTGCAAAGGCAAAAACAATTAAAAAATATCTGCCGGATGGCTGCAAAGTGGAAGCTTCGATGGGGCATATCATCGACTTGCCAAAAGAGCAGTTGGGCGTAGATGTAAATAATAATTTCAAACCGCGCTACATTCCGATGTCGGATAAGCGTGATGTTTTGAAACGCTTAAAAGAGACGGCACAGTCGAGTGAGCGCGTCATTTTAGCGACAGACCCGGACCGCGAGGGAGAAGCGATCAGTTGGCATATTGCAAACTACTTGGGTATCGATATTGAAGATGACGTGCGCGTGGAGTTCCACGAAATCACGAAAAGTGCCGTGGCTAAAGCGTTTGAGCAGAAGCGTACTTTGAATATGGATTTGGTGAATTCGCAGCAGGCGCGGCGGATTTTAGACCGTCTTGTGGGCTATAAGCTCAGCCCGTTTTTGTGGAAGAAGGTTAAAAAGGGGTTGAGTGCAGGCAGAGTGCAGTCGGTGGCTACGCGCCTTGTCGTCGATCGGGAAGAAGAAATCAACGCGTTTGTCGCGAAGGAATATTGGAATATTACGGCGTTGCTGCATCAGCAGGATCGGCGGGATGAAACGTTTGAAGCGAAATTTTACGGCTTAAATGATCAAAAGCTGGAAATTAACACAAAGCAGGAAGCCGACGATATTCTGACCAAAGCTCAGACGGGAAAATATGTCGTTAAATCCGTCAAGGAAGGCCAGCGAAAGAAGAATCCGCCGTTGCCCTTTACGACGAGCACCCTGCAGCAGGAGGCGAACCGAAAGCTGGGCTTTACGACACGCAAGACGATGATGATCGCACAGCAATTATATGAGGGTGTCGATATTGAAGGCGTTGGTTATACAGGGCTGATTACGTATTTGCGTACGGATTCCGTGCGTATTTCTGAGGAAGCGCGCAGTGCCTGTTTGGCTTATATCAGTGATGTTTACGGCAAGGAATATGCGATGTATGCTAAAAAGAAGGCTGCAAAGAAGAGCGGAAAGGTGCAGGATGCGCACGAAGCCATTCGCCCGACCGCAGTCGATTTTACACCGGAAAGCCTGCAGGGGTCGTTAAGCCGCGATCAGATCCGCTTATACGAGTTGATTTACAAACGATTTGTGGCATCCAATATGAAGCCTGCAAATTACGATACGCTAAGTGTAGAAATTTCCTGTGAAGACTTACTGTTTACTGCAAGCGGTTCGCGCATCGCTTTTGAAGGATATTTAAAAGTATATAACAATAAGACAGACGAAGATAAGGAATATAAGCTGCCTGCCTTAAAAGAGGGAGAAGTTTTAGCACTTGAGGAAGTGAAAGCGGAGCAAAAATTTACACAGCCGCCCGCCCGCTATACGGAGGCCGGCCTGGTAAAAGCGCTTGAAGAAAGAGGCATCGGGCGGCCGAGCACGTATGCGCCGACGATTGCGACGATTCAAAATCGCGGGTATGTGGCGATTGAAGAAAAGAAATTTCTTCCAACAGAGCTGGGTAGTCTGGTCACGCAGTTGATGAAAGAGAATTTTGCCGATATCGTGGATTATGATTTTACTGCACAGATGGAGGGCGAGCTCGACAACGTAGCGGAAGGCAAAGCGGACTGGGTGAATGTTGTGTCGGATTTCTACACAGGGTTTGAAAAAGAGCTTGAAAAGGCTCAAAGCATAGAAAAAGTAAAATTGCGTGAAGAGGTCACGGACGTCCTTTGTGATAAATGCGGTAAAAATATGGTGATTAAAGAAGGGCGTTACGGTAAATTTCTCGCCTGCCCCGGATTTCCGGATTGCAGAAATATTAAGCCGTATAACGAAGAAGTCGATGCGCTATGCCCGAAGTGTGGGGCAAAGCTGGTGCGGCGGAAAACAAAAAAAGGACGCATTTTTTACGGTTGTCTGAATTATCCCGACTGTGATTTTTCAACTTGGAATACGCTGTCGAAGGAAAAATGCAAGACTTGCGACAGCTTAAAATTCAAAAAAAGCCGTGCGAAAGATGCGAAAGCCTATTGTTTAAAATGTGATGACGAATAAAGACGGGTACCCGTCTTTTTTTATGCATAAAACTGTCCTTAAAGGCAATGTTGAAAATTTATGTTTTTTTCTAAAAATTCAGTTTATTATGGTAAATTCATAGAAATCGTGTATAATGAAGGGAATACAATATAGAAAAGATCTGAATTAAAAGGAAGATATGTAATGATAAATAACGATTTGACATTTCACGCGACGACGATCGTCGCGGTAAAAAAAGAGGGCATGAGTGCGATGGCGGGTGATGGTCAGGTCACGATGGGCGAGAGCACTGTAATCAAGCACAGCGCTGTAAAAGTACGGCGGATTTACAACGAGAAAGTTCTGGTGGGGTTTGCAGGCAGCGTAGCCGACGCATTTGCGCTCAGCGATAAATTTGAAGCGAAGCTGGAATTATATGCAGGTAATTTGAATCGCGCGGCTGTGGAACTTGCGAAAGAGTGGCGCACAGACAAGGCGTTACGCAAGCTGGAAGCTTTGCTGATTGCGATGGATAAGGAGCATATTCTGCTCGTCAGCGGTACGGGGGAAGTCATTGCCCCGGATGACGATGTCATCGCAATCGGCAGCGGCGGGATGTATGCATTAGCCGCGGCAAAAGCATTAAAACAGTATTCCGACCTGAATGCAGAACAGCTCGCTTATGAAGCATTGAAGATTGCTTCCGACATCTGTGTATATACGAACCATAACATCAAGGTGGAAACACTGTAGGGAGGGTAAAAAGAGATGAGTGAACGTACCCCAAGAGAAATTGTAGCGGAACTGGATAAATATATTATCGGTCAGGATGAGGCGAAGAAAGCGATGGCGATTGCGCTGCGCAACCGATATCGAAGGAGCCTGCTCAACGAAGAGATGCAGGAAGAAATAACGCCGAAAAACATTATTATGGTCGGCCCTACCGGCGTTGGCAAGACGGAGATTGCCCGCAGGCTGGCAAAATTGGTGCATGCGCCTTTTATTAAGGTGGAAGCGACGAAATTTACGGAAGTCGGATATGTTGGCAGGGATGCCGAATCGATGGTGCGTGATTTGGTCTATGCGGCAGTTCGCATGGCGAAGCAAAAAAAGTTTGAAGAAGTAAAAGTGCAGGCGGAAGTCAACGCGAACGAGCAATTGCTTGATTTGCTTTCAGGTCTCAAACCCAAAACAAAGTCTGCATCGACGCCGTTTGATATGTTTCAGGGGTTGTATGGCGGTGGGCAAAAGCAGGAAGAGGTGCCGCAGGAAGTAAAGGAAGAAGACCGTCCGAAACGCGAAGCGCTCAAAGAGCGCCTGATGCGTGGTGAGCTGGAAGATGAGATGGTTGAAATTAGTGTCGAAGACAGTCACAGTGTGCCGATTGGGATGATCGGCGGTATGGGTGACGACATGAATCTTGACGATATGCTTGGCGGACTGTTGCCGAAGAAACGCAAGAAACGGCGTGTGCGTGTTGTTGATGCGCGTAAGATATTGGTGCAACAGGAAGCGGATAAGCTGATGGATATGGACGCCATTACGGAACAGGGGCTGTATGACGCGGAGCAGCGCGGCATTATCTTTTTAGATGAAATCGATAAGATCGCCGGCGGCCAGGGGCCGAAAAGCGGCGCGGATGTTTCGCGTGAAGGTGTACAGCGCGATATTCTGCCGATTGTTGAAGGCAGTACGGTAAATACGAAGTACGGGCCGGTTAAGACAGATCATATTTTATTTGTCGCGGCAGGCGCCTTTCATATGAGTAAGATTTCCGATCTGATCCCCGAGCTGCAAGGCCGCTTTCCGATTAAAGTAGAGCTGCACAGCTTGACCGAAGAGCATTTTAAGCAAATTTTAACACAACCTCAAAATGCGATCATTATGCAGTATCAACAACTGTTGGCAACGGAGGATATCGAACTGAAGTTTAAGGAAGATGCACTTGATACAATTGCCGGTGTTGCGATCTATCAGAATGAAAACAGTGAAAATATTGGCGCCAGAAGGCTACATACGGTGCTTGAAAAGCTATTGGAAGAAATTTCGTTCCATGCGCCGGATTACGATCAGAAAGAGTTTATTATCGATGCGCAATATGTCAAGCGCGTCTTTGATACGGATAGTTTTGAGAGAGATTTAGAAAAGTATATCATTTAACGAAGGTCAAGGCCGGCAGATATATAAATTGTACGATGGACAAGGAGAAGCAGTCGTGAATTTATTGGAAAAAACAAGAAAGCTGAATATGGCGTTGCAGTTGTCGGGCAATGGGGTTTTGTCTTTTGAAGAACTTTGCCTGATGCTGACGGAGATTTTAAGGTGCAACGTTTATATCGCAGACACGGAGGGTGCATTTTTAGGCTCTTCTTACCTGCCTCAGCTTGCATGCGACATTAATTTACAGGCGATTGATAAAAAGAAGTTTCCGGCGGAATATAATCGTTATATCCTATCGTTGCAGGAAACCAAAGCAAACCAGTATGAGGAGAATCCGAAATGCGCCTATGAAGATACGCCGTGTACGATGCACAATCGTTTCGTCACGATCGTGCCAATTCATGGCGGCGGTAAACGGATTGGCACGATGGTGCTGGCCAAAGACAATGAAAAGTTTTCGGATGAAGATTTGGTTTTGGGTGAATACAGTGCGACGATCGTGGCGATGGAATTGATGCGGCTGAATAACATTGCCATTCAGGAAAGTATTCGTCAGGAAGCAAACTTAAAACAGACGCTGGCGACACTGACTTATACGGAACAACAGGCGATTAAAAGCGTTTTGGATACTTTTGGAGAAGGGGAAATGGAAGGGACGGTTGTGGTAAGCAAAATTGCCGGCAAGACCGGTATTACGCATTCCGTTATCGTCAATGCGCTGCGAAAGCTGGAGAGTGGCCGCGTTATTGAAACGCGTTCGCTGGGCATGAAAGGTACTTATATTAAACTGTTGGATCCAAATTTTTTGGACAATCTCGATTAAACAAAAAAGTATTTGATAAAATATAATAATTGTGTTATCATATAACGGCAATTAAAACAAGCACATTGCGGAATGTCTCGGCGGTGCCTGAAGGTGAATGAGACGATAAGGCCGCAATGGAAGTTAAAACCGAGGAGGAAAAAACAATATGTCCTATGTAAGCATGAAACAATTGCTTGAAGCCGGTGTGCACTTTGGCCACCAGACCAGAAGATGGAATCCCAAGATGAAGGAGTATATTTATACGCAGAGAAACGGGATTTACATCATCGACTTACAAAAAACAGTTGGAAAAATCAACGAAGCTTATGAGTTTATCCGCAGTGTATCGGAAGAAGGGCAGCAAGTGATGTTTGTCGGCACGAAGAAGCAGGCACAGGAAAGCATCAAGCGCGAAGCGGTACGCAGCGGATGTCTTTATGTTGAACACCGTTGGCTCGGTGGTACGCTGACGAACTTTAAGACGATCAGCAAGCGTATCACTCGTTTGGAAGAGCTGGAAAAAATGCAGGAAGACGGGACGTTTGAGTTGCTGCCGAAAAAGGAAGTCATCTCATTAAAGCATGAAATGGAGCGATTGGATAAGTTCCTGGGCGGCATCCGTGAGATGAAGAAGATGCCGGGTGCGCTTTTTGTCATCGACCCGAAAAAAGAGCGTATTGCCGTGTTGGAAGCGCGTAAGCTGAATATCCCGATCGTCGCGGTAGTCGATACGAACTGTGATCCGGAAGAAGTGGATTATCCGATTCCCGGCAATGATGATGCGATTCGCGCCGTTGCACTGATCACGAAGGTGATGGCCAATGCCGTAATTGAGGGCCATCAGGGCGAGCAATTTGCCGAGGAAGAGGCGGTGCAGGACGACAGCGTTCAGGCGCCGGCAGTAAAGGCAGAAGAAAAAACGGCACCTGTCGCGCAAGATAGCGCCCCTGTAGAAGAAGCGGCATTAAGCGCGAAAGAAATGGTTCAGCAGGATGTCGTTGAGCAGGTGGCAGCGCAGGCGGAAGAAGCGGTTAAAGAAGAATAAATAAGAGGAGAGGGTGTATTGATATGGAAATTACCAGCGCAATGGTAAAAGAATTAAGAGAAAAGACAGGCGCAGGCATGATGGACTGCAAAAAAGCCTTGACAGAAACAGCGGGTAATGTTGAAAAAGCCGTTGAGTACCTGCGCGAACAGGGCCTTTCGGCTGTGGCGAAAAAGAGCGGCAGGATTGCAGCGGAGGGTGTAGTAGCCTCTTATATACACATGGGTGGCAAAATCGGCGTCTTAGTGGAAATCAACTGCGAAACCGACTTTGTTGCAAAGAATGATATTTTCCAAAACTTTGTTAAAGATATCACAATGCATATCGCTGCAAGCGCACCGCAGTATTTGACGATTGAAGAGGTGCCTCAGGATGTCGTCGAGCATGAAAAGACAATCTTGAAAGCGCAGGCTTTAAACGAAGGCAAACCTGAAAATATTGCAGAAAAGATGGTAGAAGGCCGTCTGAAGAAGTTCTATCAGGATATCTGCTTGATGGAGCAGCCATTCGTAAAAGATCAGGATAAGAGTATTGAGCAAGTCGTTAAAGAAGCAATTGCACAGATCGGTGAAAACATCAAGATCAGGCGTTTTACGCGGTATCAGATGGGTGAAGGACTCGAAAAAAGACAGGATAACTTCGCAGAAGAAGTAGCCAGTCAGATGAATAAATAACACTATGCGTGGCAAATGTTAAAAGCGCTATCCCCATAAGTTAGGCATACGGCATAACTTATGGGATTTTTATTGTTATCAGGTGGTTGGTGCCACCGGTAACATAATGAATCCTCCGGCTATTTTTATGTTGATTTAGAGAGCGATTTTGCATTATAATGACCATATATATTGCAGGGAGATATTTATGAAAAAGTATCACAAAAGACGGATGATCATTACAGCGGTTATAATTGCAGCGGTGTTTATTTTGCTGATGATTTTTTATTTCGTTATATCTTTTTGGGGCATTCGATCAGGAGGCTTTCCCATTTGGATCATAATCGGTATGATCTTAATACCATTACTCGTCTGCATTGGTGTGATTACGGCTCTTGTGCAGCGTATTAAAGAGATTCAAAGCGGCGAGGAAGAAGCTGCGAGAAAATATTAACTTCAGGAGGAAGTGAAGAAATGTTGATTGTGAATATTGGTTACATTCCAGGAAAAGAATTTGATGTATTGGGCATTGCGCGTGGCAGTGTGGTACAATCCAAGCACTTTGGCAAGGACTTTATGGCGGGCATGAAAACACTGGTCGGCGGCGAAATTGTCGGGTATACGGAAATGTTGGATGAGGCGCGTCAGATTGCAACGAAACGTTTGGTAGACCAAGCGCACGCGATGGGCGCTGATGCGGTTATCAATCTGCGGTTTTCATCTTCTGCAATTATGCAGGGGGCAGCGGAAGTCATCGCTTACGGAACGGCAGTAAGATTTAGATAGCATATGTTCATCGCGGATACGGCGAAAATTAAAAAATAGAAATACTGGTACGAAGGTCTGCTTTAAGTACTTGATAGTTTATCTATTTGACACGATGGAGTTCTGGTGGTACAATTACTAATTATAAAATAAACAGAATCATTATAATTAGTGATTTATATATTGGAGTAACTTAATGTCTAAAAATAAAGAAAAATCGGCAAGAAAAAAGAAAAATCGGTCTGTACAAGAACAGTCGCAACGGGCAGAACGTTTGCGTATGGCTTCCGTTGGGGTTGTTGTATTGCTGTTGATCATCACGGTTATTGCATGTGTATATATGATGCAGTTGGGGATGATACCGGAAAAAATTGTTCTGATCATTGCAGTTGTCAGCGGTGTTATTATTGTGTTGTTCTTTTCCCTGCTCTTAAGAAAGCGGGCCTCTAATTTTTGCCGCTATTTGTGTATGGTAATCAGTGTATTGTTGATGATCATTCTGGTTGCAGTACCAAATATAATTTCAGGCGTTTTTGGCAATCTGTCGGGGATCTTCGATTCGGCTGACAGTTATGTTGCAGTTTCTGTCTATGTGCCTGTTGACAGCCCGCTGAATTCAGTTGAAGATTTGATGCCGGAGGCCGTGGTTGGCACGAGGTCCATTGTTGATACGGAGCATACGGAACAGGCTATGGAAGATCTTAAAACAGAAATGGCCGAGATTGCTATGAAGCGAGATAAAGGGGCAAAGAACAAAGTCATAGAAGATTATATGCCGAATCTGGATACAAAATCCTATGTTGATTTTGGAGAGCAGATAGACGGACTTTATAATATGGAAACGGACGTGATCTTGTTAAACGAGATGTACGTTTCCTTAATTACGGAAGAGATGGATCCGGATTTTGTAAACAAAACAAAGGTTATTCATACATTCCGTTATAAAAAGCCGGGTTCAGAGATGACGGCGAGTGTAGATGTGACGAAGGAGCCATTTACAGTCTACATCAGCGGCATTGACAAATCAGGTGATTTGTCTTCAGACGCTTGCAGTGATGTGAATATTTTAGCCGTCGTCGATCCGATTGAAAAAGAGATTTTGCTGGTGAATATTCCCCGTGATTTCTACGTCGGATTGGAAGGAGACAGCAGCCGGATGGATAAGCTGACCCATGCGGGTACATACGGCGTTGATGTTTCGGCCAAGACGGTCGGTGCGCTTTTCGATATTGATGTCGATTATTACGTTCGAGTAAACTATAACTCGGTAATCGACATCGTAGATGCGTTAGGCGGCATCGACGTATACTCGGAATATTCTTTCTGGGCGCACGACACCTATAAAACCAATTATTATCAGATTTCAGAAGGAATGAATCATTTAAATGGTGTTGAGACATTGCATTTTGCACGTCATAGGATGTCGCTGCCGGGCGGGGACAGGGATCGCGGTAAGAATCAGCAGGCCGTGATCGTTGCGATCGTCGATAAAGTGACTTCTCCGGCCATTATCACAAATTTCGATAAAGTTTTATCGGTCATCAGCGAGAATGTTCGAACGAATATGACGCAGGATGATGTGAATGCCATTATCAAGATGCAGCTGACGGATATGGCAAAGTGGGATATTAAAACAGTCAGCGTCGATGGGACGGGTGCGTCGATGGGAACTTATACATACGGCTCTCAGCCGTTGTACGTCATGGTACCGAACCAGACGATTGTAGAGGATGTAAAAGCGCAGATTCAAACAGTATTAAAAGTTCAGGGCGTTGAGCCGGAATAAAAAGACGCGTCAAAGCGTCTTTTTATTTGCGCATAGCCTGCGCCTTTCGTTAATAGATATTGTTAACGGGAGTTTGTGTATGAGAAAAAAGATACAGAGATTGGTTTGCCGCTGTTACGATGAGATGGACTACAGTTGCACGAAAACAGCATTGAGCGTTTTGAGCGAGCTGTTCGATTTAAAGATTGGCCAGCGTGCCGCACAGCGCGTGGCAAATCAGTCGAATGCGCAGTGCGGTCTTTTTGAAGGCATCAAAGTGTTTCTGTTATTTTACTGTTCTTGCCAGGAAATTAAAAGCGATAAAGCAACGGAGCTTTGCTTGGACTTGTTAAGAACATTTGAAAAACAGTTTGGAAAGTTAACTTGCGGTGCGCTTGTCGAAAAGTATGGAGACATTGAAGCCAAGGGCCATATATGCGAAAAATTAACGGCTGACGTTTTGTATGAAGCGTATGAATTTATCAATAAAGCCTGTTTGGGCGATAAAACAGTTCCATCGGGATGAAACATGTGGTATGCTATAGAAAAAAGAGCAAAAGAAGATGAATTTTTTAAATCAGTATGCCGATGTTTTAAAACTGGTGGGTGTTTTTATTGCAATTATCATCGCATTGAAATTCAAACTGTCGCTTCCGCTGGCGATCGGTTGCGGAGCCGTGCTGACAGTATTGTTATACGGGCTGGGGTGGGTTGAATCCTTAAAGATCGCGTTGCGTTCCACAATTGGCGAGGCAACGCTGATGGTTTTAGTCAACTGTTATCTCGTCACATTTTTGCAGCGTATGATGGAGGCGCGTGGAGATTTGCTCAATGCACAGCAGGCGTTGGATAAGATTTTTAACAATCGACGCATCAACGCATCGTTGGCGTCTGCGTTTATCGGCGTTCTGCCGTCGCCGGGCGCGATTTTTATCGCCGGTGAGATGGTAGACGATGCCTGTGAATCGTACGTCAGCGAAGAGGACAAGACCTTTATCGCGACGTATTTCCGCCATATTCCCGAAAGCTTTATGCCGACTTATTCCACGGTTATTCTGGCCGCGCAGTTAAGCGGCGTTGCAGTAGGCTCCTTTATTTTGGGAATGCTGCCGGCTGTCTTGGTCCTGGTGTTGCTGGGATATTTTTTCTATTTAAGGAAGATACCGAAAGATACCGGCGTGGCGCCGACACGGCAGAAATGGCCGGAGGTAAAAATGCTGTTTAAAAGCTTCTGGTCGATTCTGGCGATCATCTTACTGATCGTCGTTTTGAAAGTTCCTGTATACATTGCGACGGTCGCCGTTATCGTTTTAAATTTTTTCATTAAAAAGTTTACGATTAAAGAAATCCTGCCGTTTTTCATCTCGGCATTTGAAAAGCGCCTCGTAATCAGCACGCTGGTTGTCATGGCATTTAAAGATTTATTGATTGCAACAAATATTATTACAGAGCTACCGGAAATTTTTGCAGCTTTACCGGTGCCGACCTATTTGATTTTTACGTTGATCTTCTTTGTCGGCAGCATCATTGCAGGTGCGACGGCAATCGTCTCACTTGGGATCCCGATGGCGTTTGCTGCAATTCCCGGCTCTGGTATGCCGTTGATGGTGCTGGCGATGAGTTGTGCTTATGCGGGTATGCAAGTCTCGCCGACGCACATTTGCCTTTCACTGGCTTGCGAGCATTTTAAGACGGATTTTGGCGCGCTGATCAAACGTACGCTCCCGATTATCCTGTTATTTCTCGTCGTGCTGGTTTTTTATTACCGGCTGTTGGTTCTGTTTTGAAGAAATGAACCCCTCGTCGTCGTAGAGAAGGCCGGCCAGGCTGTTCAATACAGCTGCGGCCCCATATTATCCGGCAGATAATCTGTTTCAATCCATTTTAACTCACTGCATTTTCCGGCTCTCTGATCGAAGGTGTGCCGTCATAGGCAATGGCTTGAAAATAAAACCGCAGATAAGAGCCATATTCTTTTGAGTATCCATAGTAGATGGTTGTAAAACTAGCTCTTTCGGCTTTATGATAACGCCGATCTCTTCATACGCTTGCCATCTGCAAGCGATTTGCCTTGCTCCAAATGCTCACTGTCTCCCAGATCGTATTGAGTGTCCATATATCCGGTATTTTGATGCTTTCGCAGTGAACTTTCTGTTCTTTCGTCAGCATTTTTTGCGTTAAAATGATAAAGAGTGTGATGTTGCTTTGGTACCGCTGTTTCATCACTACCCCTGAAATAAACAAAAAAATGGCTCCTCAGGTTGGACTCGAACCAACAACCTACCGGTTAACAGCCGGGTGCTCCACCATTGAGCTACTGAGGAATGCGAGATTATTTTATAATTGTTTGGAGAAAATGTCAATAGAGAAAAATGCAAAAATATGTTGTTTAATTCCGACAATTCTGATACAATAACATTGAATTGGAATTTAACAGGATATATAATGTTTTTGCAGGATGATCGGTTGAAAGGAGGCAGGATATGGAAAACAGGATAAAGCTTCGGGGGATGACGTGTGCGGCGTGCGCTGCGCGCATTGAGCGCGCCGTAGCGAAACTTCAGGGTGTGAGGTCTGCGTCAGTCAATTATGCTTCAGAAGCATTGACAGTTTCTTATGATGAGAAAGTAATCCGGCGAACGGAGATCGAAGAAGCGATTCGCAAGGCGGGGTATGACGTGGTAAAAGAGATTAACACGGTTAAAACGCGGTATAAAATTGGCGGGATGACGTGTGCGGCGTGCGCTGCACGCATCGAGCGCGCAGTCTCAAAGCTGGATGGCGTGATCGTCGCATCGGTCAATTACGCTGCGGAGATATTAAACGTGGAGTATGACGAGGGACGGATCGACAGCGAGGCAATTGTATCCGCGGTAAAAAAGGCGGGGTACGAGGTCAAGAGCGAAAAGGCGGTGAAAGAGCGCGATGAAAGCAAGGTGCTTTTAACGCGGTTTATTCTTTCGGCAGCATTTGCCGTTCCCTTGCTGATCATCAGCATGGGGCATATGTTTGGTATGCCGCTGCCGCAGGCCATCGATATGATGCAAAACCCGATGAACTTTGCCTTGTTGCAGCTTTGCCTGACGCTGCCGGTCATGGCAATTGGTTGGCGGTTTTACAAAGTGGGATTAAAAAGCCTGTTTCGACTGGACCCGAATATGGACTCGTTGATCGCCATCAGTACGTTGGCGGCGCTGCTTTACGGGTTGTATGCAATTTACAGGATTGGGCAGGGAGAAGCCCATTATGCGATGCATTTGTATTTTGAGGGCATTGCAACGATTCTGACGTTGATCACATTGGGGAAATATTTGGAAAGCATTTCAAAGAAGAAGACAGGACGTGCGATCAAGGAGCTGATGAACCTTGTGCCAAAGACGGCCAATATCATTCGAGATGGTGAAGAAATGACGGTAAAGGCTGAAGAAGTGCTCGTCGGCGATATTGTCGTCGTGCGTCCGGGCGAGAGCCTGCCTGTAGACGGCAGAGTTTTACAGGGTAGTACGGCAATTGATGAATCGATGATCAGCGGCGAGAGCCTGCCCGTTGAAAAGGCGGCGGGGGACGAGGTTATCGGGGCGACGATCAACAAGACCGGCTTTATTCAATATGAAGCGACGCGCGTCGGCGCAGATACGGCATTGGCAAAGATCATTGAGCTCGTCGAGGAAGCGCAGGGCTCAAAAGCGCCGATTGCCAAAATGGCGGATGTGATCGCGCGCTATTTTGTACCGGCGGTCATTCTTTTAGCCATAGCCGGCGCGGCAGGTTGGAAGATTGCCGGCCATGACACGGTATTCTGTTTGACGATCTTTATCTCCGTGCTCGTCATCGCCTGCCCCTGTGCGCTGGGGCTGGCAACGCCGACGGCCATTATGGTCGCAACCGGCAAGGGAGCACAGATGGGGGT
>CALGIV010000166.1 GCA_937914785.1 uncultured Eubacteriaceae bacterium
GACAGAAGTTTCACGCAAGAGTATCGGTGAGTTAGTTGCAAAGTTAGTGGGGGTGCGGTTAAACGATGAAGAACGGGATATTGTCCTTGCCGAGTATGACCGGCAGATATCGACGATGCCGAAGACGGTACAGAAGAAGCGGCGCATACGTAATTTGATGTATGTGAAGTTCTTTTTAGAAAATGAGCTGGGCTGTGACATGTGTTTTGAACGTTTTATCGTGATGTTTGAAGTTGCGCGGCGCTACCGTGGTGAGTAAAAAAATATATATACAGTATCGGGCGGCGGTGTTTAAAAGAAATACCGCCGCTTTGGTGAATAACAATGCTTTAAAGTGTATAAGCAAAAGGAGGGGAAATGGCGTACAGCAATATTCGACCGACAAAGACAGTTGATGACTGGCTGGGGCAATATTTAAGTCAACTCGGTTATTTAAAAGACTTGCAGGATGTGATGAAACAAAGCGGCTTGGACAGTTTAAAAGCAGACTACGACAAGACGGCTTCAGATATCGCAGCACGCAGGCCGGCCATACAGGAGCAATATTTGAAAGATGTGCGCGCGCTGGCGGCTGAAAACAAGCTTTCGTCAAATGCGATGCGCGGCGAGCTGATACGTATGGGCATCGATACACAGGGTGCCGGTGCGGACAGGCTGGCGGGCTTGTATAACGCTTATCTGGGCGGCCGCACGCAGCTTGGGCAGACCAGAGACGAAGGCTTGCGCGGTGTGGATAAGAGTCTGGATAATGCGCGTATGAGCTACAATAGCAGCGTAGCGGGCTATATGCAGGAATATTTAAAAGAGCTTCTGGCGCTGGAGCGCTATATAGATGAGACGGCCTATGGGCGCAGCCGCGATGAGCTGGGTGATTATCTGAATGAGATCAACGCACTGCGCGAATATGAACTGATTCAGGAACAACGCGCCTATGAAGACCGCATACGCGCCGAAGAGGCCGCGGCAAAGGCCGCTGAACTGGCGATGCGTTCATCGGCATCGTCGTCCGGCGGCAGCAGCAGAAGCACGTCCTCATCGACGAAAAAAAGCAGTTCAGCCGCAAAGACTTCTACGGCTGATTATGGCAATTACAGTGTAGCGGATCTTTTAAATGTTATTCAGCCGCCGCAAAAACGCCCGAAAGATACGGTTTATGAATTGCTGATGCGGACATAGAAAAGCTGATTATGATCATATAACCATAATTGGCTTCCGTACAGACCCGGCGGCATCCAGCCGCCGGTCTTGAAAGGAGAGATAAATGCCGAAAAAACAAGCGGAAAACACTTATTGGGTTCCGCGCGAGCGCTATGAAATTCTTGAGCGCCGATACGGCCGTTTGCTGGAAAAAAATATGATGCTGCGTGAGCGAAATAAAGCCTTAAAGGCACAGATTGCGCTAAATGTTGCCGGCGATATTGATGTTGCGCTCAGCCATCGGTCTGTGAAAACAACGTTTGATGAGGAAGATGCGCAGGTGGCGGTTGAGCGTATGTTTGAGCGCGTTGAAGAAATGACTGATATCGAGCGTTGGTTTGCACATTATGATAT
>CALGIV010000167.1 GCA_937914785.1 uncultured Eubacteriaceae bacterium
GGTGTATACGGTATTTTGGAGGCGGATGCGCCTTTTGTCGCACAGCAAATCGATCTCATCTTTGAGGATATCCCGCCAGATGCGGTGAAAATCGGAATGGTATCCAATGAAGAGATTATCCGAACGATTGCCGAGCGGCTGCGCTTTCATCAGGCAAGAAACATCGTTGTCGATCCGGTAATGATTTCGACGAGCGGCAGCCGGCTGCTCGGAGATGGGGCAGAACAGGCTTTGCGCAGCGAGTTGATGCCGATTGCGACGATCATCACGCCGAACATTCAGGAGGCGGAAGTTCTCAGCAGGATTTCGATCGAAAACAAAGAAGATATGTTGCTGGCCGCGAAAAAAATGGCCACAGCAATTCCCGGGGCAATTTTGATCAAAGGCGGACACTTAAAAGACAGCGCGGATGATTTGGCCTATATCGATGAAAAGCCCTGTTGGTTCTCTTCACCACGCGTCGATAACCCGAATGCCCACGGCACCGGCTGCACGTTGTCGTCGGCGATTGCCTGTAACTTGGCCGAAGGGTATTCGATCGAACAGAGCGTCGGGTGCGCAAAGGAGTATGTGACGGGCGCGCTTAAAGCCGGGCTAAACCTCGGCAAAGGCAGCGGACCGTTAAATCATTTATACCGATTGAGATTTTAGGCCGGGGCGATATCCCGGCTTTAATTTTGTGTTTTAGAAAGGGTCTGTACAGGGGAGTAAAATCATCTCAAAGGCTTATGAATGGGAGAGCTTTTCAGGCTGGGTCCGCTGTAAACAGCAATAAAAAAAGGGCTTTTCAAAAGCCCTTTTAGTAAATTTCTTTATTGTGCTTTAATCCAATTTGCCATATCGTCGACGACAGCCTGGTCTACATTGGCCGGCGTGGCATAGGCATTCTGTGGATCGGTGATGCCGCCCTCGGCCGGCATAAATAAATGGCTTAATCCGGGATAGCTGCGGTACGTGATTTTATCGCCCATACTGGACAGGCCCTCCTGCCACGCGGTAAAGTCTTTGTCATAATATACCTGAAAGTCTTCTTCGCCCTGGAGGATCAACATCGGCGCATCGTTTTCGATGGCCAACGCCAGCGTATCGATCGCAATAAAATGTTTCGCATAATATGCGGGCAAGCCGAATATTGTCGTGCTCTTTAATTCCTCATCCGGCATTTCTGCGATGCGCAAGGCTTTTTCCTTTTCCGCTTCAATAATCTGTAAGTTCTCTTCGCGTTGCGCTTCCGGCAATTGCGCGATCACTTCAAGGTTTTGATCGTATTGGATTTCCCACGATTCGCGCGGAGAACCGGCCAGGACGATGCCGCCGGCAAAACCGCCTTCGCTGCGTGCGATGAGATACGGCGTTAACATGCCACCCTGACTATGTCCGGCGATATATACATCGCCCAATTCGGCAGTCGCGCGCAATACGCGCAGTGCCTCCAGCACTGTATCGGTATACTCTATGTCTACCGTAAAGTCTTCCTGTTTGGCCAATTCGGGATGTGTGTAGATCACCTTGTCAAAACGGATGGACGCGATGCCCTGTTCGGCCAGTCCGTAGGCGATATCGCGAAACGGTTTGTTTGGTCCGATGGTCTCGTCCATATCCGTTGCGCCGGAGCCGTGTACCAACACTACGGCTGGTGTATTATCGTCGTAGCCTGCAGGTAATACGACCGCGCCGCCTGTTTCCTTTTCCGTGCTTTGATGCAGCAGAACTTTCTCTTCCGCAGCGCCCTCCGGCAAGGGCCATAAAATTCCTTCCGCTTTGTCGGCAAGCTTTTTTATGATAAGTTCCTTGATGCGCAGTTCTTTCGAGAATCCGCACATTAATTGCAGCCGTCCATTTTCGTGCTGGCTGACAAGCTGTACGAGCATCACGCCATTATTCATCGAGGCGTCGACCTGTGCCACAGAGACAAACGCCCCGGCAGGTGCGGCTTCCAGCTGCCAGCCTTCTTTTAACATTTCCTCTGTCAGCAGGCCGTCAAGGCTTTTATCCAGCTTTGCGATAACGGCTTCGTAATCGCCGTCGCACAAAAGCATTAAAATCGCTTCGGCCTCTTTTTTTGCTGCTTCTTCATCGGTATCTTTGTTGCCGCAGCCGACGATCATCAAAGCCAGTGCCGCGCACAGCAACAAACAAATCAGTGTCCTTACAGTTTTTTTCATAAATAACCTCCTTAGACTCCTTTTCTATATAATCGATAGGAATACGCCATCGGTATGACAACCAGTATTGACACAACGATCAATACGACAGAAAAACTGCTCAGCTTTGCGTTGATAAAAGATGTGCCGATAATAATAATGCCGCCGAGAACCCATAAGTATCCGGCCAGCCGATGTGTCTTGTTCCAGTTTTCTTCGCTGTTTAGCGTCCACGGCAGTTTGATGCCGACGGTATAGTTCTGTCGGCTTTTCGGTAGATAGTTGCCGCATAAAATAAGGATGATTCCCACGATTGCGCTCGTAATCATTGGAATCGGGATATCGACGCCGACAGCGATAAATAATGTAATGGGCATCAGAATGACAGAAATTACCGGTATAAGCCATTTGCTGATCTGCCTCATCGCCTTTGAGGTGCGCATTTTCTTTGGATCGTTGTTTAGCATAAAGTGCACGAATATATTCAGCGCCAGTAAAAACAGCGGCAGGCCGAATGCGGCAAAGCCTTTCGAAGCAAAGTTGTCTGCATTGCCTGCGCTGTCCCAGTGAACTGCAATGCGGTCCGGCAGCCTGTTATACATCGCTGATGACAACACGAGCGGCAGCAGGCAGACCAGTGACGTGATCAGCATCGACTTATCAACCTTTTTCATTTTGCCCTCCGGAAAACTGAGAAATCCACATCATTAACTCCTCGAATACCGACATATTGATTTCATAATAGACGAAATTTTTATATCTGGACTCCGATACCAGCCCTGCCTTTTTCAGCTGTGACAGGTGATAGGATATCGTCGCGCCGGTCATTTCAAAATGGCTGCCAATTTCGCCAGCAGACATCTTTTGATCACGCAGCATTAAGAGAATCTCGCGCCTGACGGGATCAGACAGCGCTTTGAAGGTCTCTGCGAAGCCCAATGTTTTTATTCCCCTTATCTATTTAGATATTTTTCTAAATAGAGTATATCATAGTGCTGTATTTGTTGTCAATGCTGTTTAGAATTTGATCTAAATAGGTTTTACCTGTAGGGCTTTTGCTTTTGCTTTGTGATTAAAAAATGATAGATTGTGAAAAAGGTGTGATAAAATAAAAATGACATGAAAATACTTTGATTATTGAAGTAGTTTTAATAGGGCAAAGCAGATGCCTGGTTTTTATTCAGTAAAGTCGTACATAGTCATATTTCATTGAAACAACGGGAGAGATAAAGCTGCGTTTAGTAAGACTTAAGGGACAAAGTAATAATAAACATATGTTATTAATAATAAAATGTTTGTTAAACGGTTGAAAACAATGCAAAAATAAAATGTTATAGTCTTCTATAATTTTAATCTGTCGACAAGGAGAAATTCTATGGATATCAAACGTTATGAACCGAAAGACGAGGCTGCGCTTTTCGATTTGCTGCGTTCGGAAGGGGAGGCGTGGGCCGGCTATTTTAGCCCTGCGACGATGGAGCAGTATAAAGCTGCGTTACAGAACTCGATCACTTACGTGCTTTATGTCTCCAATACTCTTTGCGGTTATATTCGCGTTCGGGATGACGATGGTTTTGGCATCTATATTTACGATTTACTGGTGAATCAAAACCATCGCGGAAAAGAGTATGGGCGGCTGGTGATGGAGCAGGTTTGCCGCGATTTCCCGGGCAATACGATTTATGTGATGAGCGATGTCGACGGCTATTACGAAAAGCTCGGCTACCGCAGAGAGGGGACTGTTTTTGAAGTAATTGCAAAAGGGCAACCGCCTGTAAAGTGAACTTAAAGCACACCGGCGTCGGGCGCTGAAATTTTCAGTTAAAAATGGTTGTTTTATGTTATTGTATCAGTGATTTATTCGGCTTCAATTCCGGCCAGATTCAAATATATTTTCACGATATTTTCTAAAACCGCCTCATCAAAGTCGAACTTGTTCGAATGCAGCGGGTGTACAAATCCTTTTTCTTCATTGCAGACGCCCGTAAAAAACATCAGGCCCGGGACGGCCTGCTGATAATAGGAAAAGTCTTCCGCCGTCATACAAGGCTCAATTTCTTCCGTTTCAAACCGGCTGATAAAGTCCTGATAAAGCGCTTCGTCGTTATAGACCGCCGGATACATTTCCGCCAAGGCGATATCGGCTTCCGTGCCGCATTCTGCGTTGATTTCGTGGATTGCCTGGCTGATGCGCGCGCGGATTTCGTCTCGAAGTGCCTCATCATACGTGCGGATCGTTCCGAAAAGGGAAGCAAAACCCGCAATGATATTTTCACGCTCCCCGCCGTTGATAACGCCGATGTTGATGATAAATTTTTCGCCGCGCGCTTGAAGTTCCTTTTTCAAGTCGTCGATCGCAACGATGATCTTGCACAATGCTAAAATGCTGTCGACGCCGTTGTGCGGCTCGGCCGCATGCGCGCTTTTGCCGTGTACGTCGACGAAGAATTCGCCTGTCTGCGCCATCAGATATCCGGCGCGCGTCGCAATGTTGCCTTCTTTTACTGCGGGGTACAGATGCGTCGCGTAGATGCGGTTTACCCGATACTGCTCTAAAATACCTGCTTCAACGAGTTGCTTCGCCC